>NZ_WVTE01000152.1:0-58626 GCF_009939605.1 Rhodococcus sp. YH1
CCCGAGCGCCCGTTGGCGAAGAGCATCTCCTGTAGCCGCGAGAGCACCGCGCCGCGTTCCTCGATGAGTCGTTCGCCGGTGGCCTTGTCGCCGGAGAAGCCCGGGGTGCCGTTGAGGTGTCCACCCGCGGCACCGGCCGCGCGATCGCGGTCCGCGTCAACGGTCCCGGCACGCCGTGGTTCGCCGACGACCTGCGCGCCTGCGCCGCCCTCGGACCGGCCCTGTCGTCGATCGTGGTGCCCAAGGTGGAGGGCCCGGCCGACCTCGCCGAGACCGACCGGATCCTCACCGAGGCGGGCGATGCCGACCTCGTGGTGCAGGCACTGATCGAGACCCCGGCCGGGGTGACCCGCCTCGACGAGATCGTCACCGGCCCCCGGCTGGCCGCGGTGATCCTCGGCTACGCCGACCTCGGCGCCGCGCTCGGCCGCGCCCGCACCGCCGCCCCCGAGCACTGGCTGTACGTGCAGGACCGCCTCCTGCACGCCGCCCGCGCCGCGGGCGTGCAGGCGATCGACGGACCGTTCCTGTCCATCACCGACGACGAAGACTTCCGTCGCGCCGCCCGCTGGACCGCCGACCTCGGCTTCGACGGCAAGTGGGTCATCCACCCGGCCCAGATCGACTCGGCCGCAGCGGCCTTCACCCCCGACGACGCGCAGGCCGAGCAGGCCCGACGGGTGCTGGCCGCCCTGGCCGAGGCCGAGGCCCGCGGCGCCGGAGCCGCCCAGCTCGACGGACAGATGCTCGACGAGGCGGTCGCCGTCGCCGCCCGCCGCACCCTCGCCCTGATCGGAGACAAGTGAGATGACCACCGCACGCACCGCCACCGAGGTCGGCGGACCCTACTTCGACGAGCTCACCGTCGGCCAGGTCTTCGACACCGCCCCGGCCGTCACGATCACCGACGGCCTCGCCGCCGCCCACCAGGCGATCCTCGGCGACCGGCTGCGCCTGCCCCTCGATGCGCACCTGTCGGCGGCCGTCGCCGGTGGGCCCGTCGCGCACGCCGGCCTCGTCACCGACCTGGCGATCGGCCAGTCCACCCTGGTCACCCACCACGTCAAGGCCAATCTGTTCTACCGCGGCCTGCGCTTCCACCGCTTCCCCCATATCGGCGACACCCTCTACACCACCACCGAAGTGGTGGGCCTGAAGGAGAATTCGGCCAAGCCCGGCCGCAAGCCCACCGGGCTGGCGGCGCTGCGCATGAACACCGTCGACCAGAACGGGCACACCGTCCTCGACTTCTACCGGTGCGCGATGCTGCCGCTGAGCGAGAATCCCGATCCCGCGCGCGTCGTGCCCGCCGACGATCTGTCCGCGATCGGCCCGCAGGAACCGCCGCGGTGGTCCGCCCCCGCCGACTGGGACCTCGCCGCCTACCGGACCCGCGTTCCGGGACCGCATTTCGATCCGTCGCTCGCCGGTGCGGTGCTGCGGTCCAGCGGCGACGTCGTCTCCAGCGCACCCGAACTCGCGCGCCTGACCCTCAACATCGCCGCCACCCACCACGACGAACGCGTCGGCGCCGCAGGACGACTGGTGTACGGGGGCCACACCATCGGCCTCGCCCTGGCCCAGGCCACCCGCGCGCTGCCCAACCTCGTCACCGTCCTCGGCTGGCACTCGTGCGACCACACCGGCCCGGTCCACGAGGGCGACACCCTCACCAGCGACCTGCACATCGACTCCGCCCAGCCCCTCGACGGCGGCGGAGGCGTCCTCGAACTGCGCTCGATCGTCCACGCCCACCGCGGCACCGACGCGCCGGCACCCGTGCTGGACTGGCGCTTCACCGCCCTCATGGCCTGACCCCGGAACCGACATGACACTCCCCGCCTTCGCCCCGAGCCCCACCGAAGTCCCGGACCCATACGACGGGCACCACTGGCGTCTGCACGCCCGCTGCCGGTTCATCGGACCGGACACCTTCTACGCCCCCGAGGACGAGACCTGGGGCGAGCGGCAACGCCGGGAACGAGCGGCCCGGGACATCTGCGCGGCCTGCCCGGTCCGCATCCCGTGCCGCGACGATGCCGTGAAGAACAAGGAACAGCACGGGATCTGGGGCGGACTGACCGAAAGGGAACGCCGCGGACTGCGGTATGTCCGCTGGCTGCCGGACGGTTCTGCGACTCGTGGGGCGGGTACGTCGGCGGCCGGCTGACCTCCCTCGCATGCGCTCGGGCCCGAGCGAATGTATCGCCCACTCGATCTGATCGAGTGGGCGATACATTCGCTCACTCCCCTTCGCTCACTCCCCGCGGACGGCGATCTCGTCGATCAGCCCCCACTCGAGCGCCCGCGGTGCCTCGAGCGCGACGCCGGTGACGAACAGGTGCAGCGCGCGCCAGCGGCCGATGCGGCGGGGCACGCTCACGGTGCCGCCCGCGCCGGGGATCAGGCCCATCGTCACCTCGGGCAGCCGGAAGAGCGTGCCGGGGGCGGCGACGATCCGGTGTGCGAACGCCGGGACCTCGATGCCGGCGCCGACGCAGTGCCCGTGCACGCGCACCTCGGTGCGGTCCGCGAGTGCGGCGATCAGCCGTCCGGCGCCGCCGCGGGTGCGGATCAGGTGCGCGGTCGCGGTGTCCGGGGTGTGGCCGAACTCGTCGAGGTCACCGCCGGCGCAGAACGACGGCCCGGCGCCGTCGAGCACCACCCGCGCGACGGTGTCGTCGAGCAGCGGCAGGCGCAGCGCCTCGACCAGGGCGTCGCGCAGCGCGGTGCCGTAGGCGTTGCGGCGTTCGGGCCGGTTGAGGGTGAGGTGCAGGGTGTCGCCGTCGCGGTGGATCAGCACCGGATCCGCGACGGGCGGCGGCGGCAGCGGCCGCCCGAGCCTGCGACGCTCGTCGAGCCAGCCACCGAACTCGGCGCCGCCCTGCAGGGTGGAGTAGGCGAGCGATTCGACGTCGATCGCCTCGGGCACCGGCAGCGCCTCGGTGATCCGCAGCACCTGCCCGGCGACGAGGGCCGACTGCGGATACCGCCCCATCGCCCGGACGAACTCGGCGAGCGCCGCGTCGACGTCCTCGGTGCCGACCACCGCCCGGTCCGCCGGATCGGGCCCCGCGACGTACGTGAGGTCCAGCGCGGCGGTCAGCGGCGCCAGGGCGGCCGGGACGGCGCCAGTGCAGCGCCCGACGAGCAACCGATCCAGTGCCGGCACCCGGGCGGCCACGGCCTCGACCATCGATGCGTCGGCGTCGTCGAGGTCGACGATCAGCACGGGTTCGCACAGGGCGGCGCCGTCGCCGAGAACCGGTGTGTCCGCGGCGCCGCCCGCGAGGTCCGCCACCGTGAGGGTTCGTACGCCTGTGCCCATGTCCGCCGTCCTGAGGTCGTTTCGCGGACTGTAGCATCGGCAGCGTGTCGACCTCCGCGCGCCCGGATGTGGTGCGGGACTGGGCCGAGAGCGGAATCGCTTCTCTCACCGGCCGTCCCGACGGGCCACCCCTGATTCCCCCCGGTCGCGCGGCGACCGTCGCGCGGGAACGCACCGCCTGGATCGCCGACGTCACCGGCGGAGCGGTGCAGCTCGACGGGGCGCGCATGCTCGCCGAGCGCGCCGCCTTCACCGGGCATCGCCGCGGCGGCGCGACGTCGGCCGGCGGTTCGTGCCGGCTGCTGCCGACGGCCGACGGCTGGGCCGCCGTCTCCTGCGCCCGACCCGACGATCCCCTGCTGCTCGGCGCCCTCGTCGGCGCCGACGTCGGGGACGACCCGTGGCCCGCGGTCGAGGCCTGGCTGCGCGAGCACACCGGCGCCGACCTGGCCGAGCGCGCCGACCTGCTCGGCGTCGCGGCCGGACCCGTCACCCCTGCGCACGCTCCTGCCCCCCTGCGACCGCCGGCGCCGCGCCCCGTCGACGGGTTGCTCGTCGTCGACTTCAGTGCGCTGTGGGCGGGACCGCTGTGCGCGCACGTGCTGGGCCTGGCGGGGGCGCGGGTGATCAAGGTGGAGACACCGTCCCGGCCGGACGGCGCCCGCCGCGGCAATCCCGACTTCTATCGCCTGCTGCACGGCGGCCACGAGGCCGTGACCCTCGATCCCGCCCTCCCCCACGAACGCGCAGCCCTCGCCGCGCTCGTCGCGGCCGCCGACATCGTGATCGAGGCGTCCCGCCCGCGCGCGCTGGCCGGATTCGGCCTGCACGCAGACGAATTCGTCGCCACCGGCGGGACCTGGATCTCGATCACCGCGCACGGACGCGCCTCGAACCGGATCGGTTTCGGCGACGACATCGCCGCGGCCGCGGGACTGGTCGCCCGCGACGGCGACGGGCCGATGTTCGTCGGCGACGCGATCGCCGATCCACTCACGGGTCTGACCGCGGCGGCGCTGGCGATGTCCACACCCGGCGACGGTGACGGGGTGTTGTGGGACATCTCGATGTCGGCGACGGTGGCCGCCACCCTGGACGGAGCCGAAACCGCTGCGGCGCAGGCATACCGGCGAGGCCACGAGTGGTACGTCGACACCGCGACGGGCACCGCGCAGATCGAGACGCCGCAACCACGCGCCCCGCGCGGCGACCTCGCCGAACCGGGTCGCGACACCGCCGCGGTGCTCGCCGAACTGGGGTCGGCGCGGTGACCGGCCTGCTGCTGCGCGACGTCGCGCTGCCGGCCGGCCGGTGCGACGTCGCGGTCCGCGACGGCCGGATCACGGCGATCGGGGTCGGCCTCGAAACCGAGGGCGAGGTGATCGACGGCCGCGGTGGGGCGCTGCTGCCGGGACTGCACGATCACCACCTGCACCTGCACGCGATCGCCGCGGACGCCACCTCGGTCCGGTGCGGGCCCCCGCACGTGCGCACACCCGGCGACCTGGCCCGGGCGCTGGACGCCGCGCCCGGCGACGGCTGGGTCCGCGGCGTCGGCTACGTCGAGACGGTCGCGGGCCTGCTCGACGCCGCGGCGCTGGACCGGCTGCACGCGCGGCGGCCGGTGCGGGTGCAGCACCGCAGCGGCGCGATGTGGGTGCTCAACTCGGCGGCGACGACCCTGGCCGGACTGGACTCGGCCGACCATCCCGGGGTGGAGCGCGACGACGCCGGTCGCCCCACCGGGCGGGTGTGGCGGGCGGACGCCTGGCTGCGCGAGCGGCTGCCCGCCACCGGGCCGCCCCCGCTCGATGCCGTGGGCGCGGACCTGACCCGCCTCGGGATCACCGGGATCACCGACGCCACCCCCGATCTGGCGCCGGGCTCGCTGGCCGCGCTGATCGACGCACACGTCTCCGGCGCGCTGCCGCAGCGAGTGCACCTGCTGGGGGTGCCCCTCGGCGACGAACCCGAGGATCGACCGGCGACCGTGACGACCGGCCCGTACAAGATCGTTCTCGCCGACTCGGGACTGCCCGACTTCGAGGCCCTGGCCGGCACCGTCCGTCGCGCCCACGCCCGCGGCCGGCCGGTGGCGGTGCACTGCGTCAGCCGCGAGGCGCTGCTGTTGCTGCTCGCGGTGTTCGAGGAGGCCGGCACCCGTCCCGGAGACCGGATCGAACACGGGGCGCTGGTCCCGGCCGAGTCGATCGGCGAGCTGCGTCGTCGCCGGGTGTGCGTGGTGACCCAGCCCGGCTTCCTCGCGCACCGCGGCGACGACTACCTCGAGCGGGTCGATACCCGGGATCTGCCGGACCTGTACCGCTGCCGGTCCCTGCTCGACGGCGGCGTGCCCGTCGCCCTGTCGAGCGACGCCCCGTACGGGCCGCTCGACCCGTGGGCGGTGATCGCGACCGCGACGAACCGTCGCGCCCCCACCGGCGACGTCGTCGGTCCACAGGAGCGGATCACCGCCGCCGCCGCCCTCGACCGCTACCTGTCCCCCCTCGACGACCCCGGCGCCGAGCCGCGCAGGGTGCGGGTGGGCGCGCCGGCGGATCTGGTGCTGCTCGACCACCCGCTCACCGATGCGCTTGCGGAGCCGACCGCGGAAGCAGTGCGCTGCACCGTGATCCGCGGCGAGATCCGGTATCGCCGCTGAGCCCGGGCCCGGTCGGACGAGGCCCTGCCCGGGCTGCTGCACCCGTTCGCGGGTCACGCCCGCACCACCGTCATGAATACCTGTTCGCTAGTCGAGGAGTGCGTCCGCGCTGCACGACGAGGTCGTCCCGGTGGGTCGCGATCTTCGTCTCCAGCGCGGCGCACCGCCCAGGTGGGCTGCCTCAACGCGCGACCAATGCGCGCACCCGGCGCGCGAGGCCGGGCAGGAGCGTCACCACCGCCCCCAGCGCGACCGCGGCGACGACGGCAGTGGCCGTGTCGCCGAACGTGGCGGTGCCGAGTTCGTGGCCGCGCAGGGCATCGGTGGCGTGCGCGACCGGGTTGAGCGTCGCGGCGGCCTGCATCCAACCGGGCATGGTCTCGATCGGGGCGAAGGCGCTCGAGACGAACATCAGCGGCATCATCACCATCATCCCGGCGAACTGCACCACGTCGGGACGGCGGAGTCGGTCACCGATGAGCCCGAACAGGCCACTCATCGCCGCGGCCAGCACGGCGAGAACGACGATCCCGGCCAGGGCGTCGACGACGGTGCCATGGAACTCGAATCCGAGTACGACGGCGGCGACACCGAGGAGCGCGGCCCGGGCGAGCGTGAATGCGGCTTCGTTGAGCGTGCGCGCCACACCGGGCAGCGCCCCCCGCATGGGTAGCGCGGCGAAGCGATCGTGCAGGCCGTTGGTGTGATCGATCGCCGCGGACACCCCCGCGTTGGTGCCGGCCATCACGGTGGAGACTGCCAGCATGGCGGGGGTGAGGAAGTCGATGTAGCTGACCCCGGGAGGGAAGCCGGGTCCGGCCGCCACACTGCGGAACACCTGACTGAACAGGACCAACATCGCCATCGGCATGGTCAGCGAGAACATCAGCAACTGCGGGACGCGGGCACTCGTGCGCAGATTGCGGACCACGAGGGCGGCGAGCTGGTCCGCGGCGGGTGAGCGCCCGGGTCCGGTGGTGAGAATGGCGTTCATCGGGTGGCTCCGTCGTGGGTGAGGTGGGTGAAGACGTCGTCGAGGCTGGGCGAGGTGACATCGAGGTCGCTGATGTCGACGCGGTCCCGGGTGAGCTGGGCGACGAGTTCGGCAGCGGTCATCGCGTCGCCCACGGTGAGTGCGACACGGACCCGGCCGTCCTCGACGGGATTTTCGGCGTCGGGGCGGAACGGCAGGCCGCCGAGCTGGTGCGTGGGGATCGTGGCGGTCACCACCTTGCCGCCGACAATCCGCTTCAGCTCGGCGGGAGTGCCGCGGGCGGCGACCCGCCCCTGGCTGAGCACGACAATGTGGTCGGCAAGCCGGTCGGCCTCTTCGAGGTACTGGGTCGTGAGCACGACGGTGGTGCCGTTGGTGGTGAGTTCGTCGACGACGTCCCACAGCGCGCTGCGGGCGATGGGATCCAGGCCGGTGGTCGGCTCGTCGAGGAACAGTACCGACGGAGATCCGACCAGGCTGGCGGCCAGGTCGACCCGACGTCGTGAACCGCCGGAGAGCTCACCGACCCGCCGCGACGCGAGGTCGTGCAATCCGAGCCGGTCGATCAGGGTGTCGGCCCGAGCCCGTGCCCGACCACGCAGGCCGGCGAGGCGGCCGATCAGTTCCACATTCTCTCGGGTAGTGAGGAACTCGTCGAGGCCGGCGTACTGGCCGGTGACCCCGATCCGGCGGCGGACGTCCATCGCATCGGTGACGACGTCGAGGCCCTCGACCAGCGCCCGGCCGACGGTCGGCCGCACCAGCGTGGTGAGCACGCGAATCAAGGTCGTCTTACCGGCGCCGTTGTGGCCGAGCACGCCGAGCGTCGTGCCCGCCCCCACCTCGAGGTCGAGGCCGTCGAGCGCCCACGTCTTGTCGTAGGCGACATGGAGATCTTCCACAACTACTGCAGGGGTGTTCATCTCACGCCTCCGAAGCGGTGCCGGGCACGTGCAGCGCCGGCGCGCCGCGATGTCGCCGGCCCGGACGGTGGGGCACCCCCGCAGGGAGGGGCGATGCGTTGGTGTCGTCGACGTCGAGCGCGATGTGGACACGGCTGGTCATCATCTGTGGGTCCTTCCGAGACGGCGCTCCCCTGGCTGGGGAGCTTGACTCTTCTGACGAGCGACCCGCGATGTGGACGCATCACCTCGACAGCGTCCGCCCGAGCGCGGCGCGGCAGGGCCGAACGAAGGGATCGTGGTGGGGAGCCCGATCGGCCCACCAAAACCGGCGCATCTCCCGGGGCAGATGCGAACGGCGGAAGGGCCCGGGCCGTCTCCCGCGGGTCGCACAGGTCTTCGACGACCTGGCTGCCCGCGCACCTGCGGGCTCGGTGCAGCAGGCCGAGCTGCTCGCCCCGGCCGCCTCCATGTGGAGCTTGACCGGCTACCAGGGGAACTCAGTGTCCCTGGCGCGGACTACCTTGACGAGCGCGGAGCCGACGCCGAATTCGCCTGAGAACCAAACGGGCGGACGGGCGCGCCGGTCAGGCGCCGAGGTCGTGCGCGAGCCGTTGCACCCGCTCGCGCGCCGCGTCCAGGCTCGCCGTGGAGCGCTCGGTCATCGGCGCCAGCGCCGGAATACGGGACGCGAGAGTGTATTCGGCGGTCACGACCGTGATGTCCATGCCCAGTGACGTGCCGAGCACCTGCTGCAGCGGCGGCACGGTGTGGTCGAGGCCCTCGTCCGGGTCGCCGGGCCCGTAGGCCAGCCCACGGCTCGAGATCAGCACGACGGGCGTGCCCGCGAACGGCTGGTCCGGCGTGTCGAACGGCACGGTGGTGCCGAGCACGTGGACGTGGTCGATCCACGCCTTCAGCGTCGACGGCAGCGACCAGTTGTACATCGGGGCGCCGATCACGACGACGTCGGCGGCGGCGACCTCGGCGATCAGCTCGGTCTGCACCGCCTCGGCCGCAGGATCGACGGCGACGCCGGAAACCCGCAGCCGGGGCGCATAGTGCAGTTCCGCGTCCGCGAGATGCGGGACCGGGTCTCGGTGCAGGTCCCGCTCGACCACGGTGTAGCCGGGTCCGCGGCGGCGCCACGTGTCGGCGAACAGGCGGGTCAGTTCGCGCGTGACGGACGTCTGCCGGTTCGCGGACGAATCGAGCTGCAGCAGCTGGGGCACGTCGGGCTCCTTCGGGTTCGGGTACTGCGCTGGACGACTACCGGCTACTGCACGATGCCGGCGGCACGCAGCCCGGCGACCTGCGCGTCGGTGAGGCCGAGTTCGGCGAGCACTGCGTCGGTGTGCTGTCCCAGCGCCGGTACCGCACCCATGCGCATCTCGACATCGGAGAAGGTCATGGGCGGCAGCACCGCCCGCACCGCGCCGGCCTCGGTGCCGACCTCCCGCCAGCGGTCGCGCTCGGCGAGCTGGGGATGCTCGATCAGGTGCTTCATGTCGTTCAGGCGGGCGGCCGGAACACCGGCCGCGGCGAGACGTTTGTCCAGTTCGGCGGTCTCGAAGCGGCGTGTGTTCTCGGCGACGACCGCGTCGGTCTCGGCGCGGTGTTGCACCCGCAGGATGTTCGTCGCGAACTTCGGGTGCCCGGCGAGATCCGGGCGGCCGAACACCTCGGTGACCAGCGCCCGCCAGCCCCGGTCGTTCTGCACGCCGATGAGGATCTTTCCGTCGACGGTCGGGTACGCGTCGTAGGGCGCGATCGACGCGTGGCTCAGCCCCATCCGCTGCACCTGCGTGTCCTGGTACATCTGCAGGTACATCGGGTGGCCGAGCCACTCGACGGTCGCGTCGAACATCGACACGTCGATCGTCGCCCCCGCGCCGGTGCGTTCGCGCCGGAACAGCGCCGCCTGGATCGAGGTGAGCGCGTACATGCCGGCCGCGATGTCGGAGGTCGGGATGCCGGTCTTGGTGGCGGTCTCCGGGGTGCCGGTGATCGAGCACAGCCCGGTCTCGGCCTGGACCAGCATGTCGTAGGCCTTGCGCTCGCGCAGCGGGCCTTCGGTGCCGTAACCGGTCATGTTCACCACGATCAGCTCGGGCCGCTCGCGCCGCAGCTCGTCGGCGCCGAGCCCGAGCCGCGCCGCCGCGCCGGGCGCGAAGTTCTGGATCACCACGTCGGCCTCGCCGACGAGCCGGCGCACCGCGGCGACGCCCTCGGTGGCCTTGAGGTCGACGCAGATCGACTCCTTGCCGCGGTTGAGCCACACGAAATGCGATGCCAGCCCGTGCACGGCGGCGTCGTAGTTGCGGGCGAAGTCGCCCTCCCCGATGCGTTCGACCTTGATGACGCGGGCGCCGAGATCGGCGAGATGGCGGGTCGCGATGGGGGCGGCGACCGCCTGCTCGAGGCTGACGACGGTGATGCCTTCCAGCGGCAGTCCCGCCGATCCCCCGGCTTTCGGCTCGCTGTTCTCGCTCATCGCGTCGGTGCCTTCCTGTCTCCGTATACCGTTGCAGCCACGTCTTCTCCTCGGGCACGTGCGCGCCACCGCCGCACGTCGTCCTCCCCCGCCCCGTGGTCGATCAGCCACGCCCCCGGCCCTCCGGGATGCGCGACGAGGCGTTCGACGATCGGGGAGATCGCCTCGGCCGGGGCGCGGAACAGGTCGGACGGCACCGCCCGGTCGCCGCCCGGGAACGAGCCGCCCACGCGCAGCCCGACGGCCTCCCAGCGACGGAGGAGCAGGGGCATGTTCGTGTCGGTGGCCGCGTAGTCGTCGACGACGGCCTGCGGTTCCACGCCTGCGGCGAGCAGCAGGACGGCGACCGCGAGACCGGTGCGGTCCTTGCCGGCGGTGCAGTGCACGAGGACCGGGCCCGCGGCCCGCGCGACGACCGGCACGAGCCCGGCGAACAGCGGCGCGGCCACGTCGAACACCCGGCCGTAGAGTTCGGCGAGGCCGAGGCCGGTGCGCCCGGCCGGCGCGGCGTCCGCGTGCAGCGACAGGCGATGCACGTGCGTGCCGTCCGGCCAGGTGTAGGCGCGGTGCCCGCGTTCGGCGTCGGATCGCAGGTCCACCACCGTCGTGGGCGGCCGGTCGGAGAGGATGCCGCGCACCACGTCGCCGGTGTAGCAGGCGTCGCCCCGATACAGCACGCCGGGCGCGGTGCGACCGCCGTCGGTCAGCGGCAGTCCGCCGAGATCTCGCAGATTCACCGGTCCGGGCACGCGCTGTTGCTCGTCCTGCACTCGCACCTCTCCTCGTCGGTCCGGCACCGCCGGAACACGCGCCGTCACCCCACAGTTCATACCGGGCCGGTGGTACCTGTCCAGCGGGCCGCGGCGGATGCCCTATTCCGGTCGGCCGTCCGCGATCAACGGCCACACCCCCCGGGACCCGGCGTCGACGGCCGCCGCGGTGAGCACCTCGTCCCAGAACCGCACGGAGCCGAACTCCCTGCGCCACGACAGCAGCCGGTTCGCGTGCCGGTGCAGCTCGTGCTCCATGGTGAAGCCGATCGCGCCGAGGCTCTGGTGGGCGTTGCGCACGACTACCGACGCGGCGTGCCCCGCGCAGGACTTCGCGGCAGCGATCGCGAATCCCGCTTCGTCGCTGCCGAATCCGGAATCCTCGGCGATCGTCACGGCTGCCTGCGCGGCGGCACGCGCGAGCGCGCCCTCGGCGGCGATGTCCGACACCAGGTGCTGCACGGCCTGGAACTTGCCCAGGGCACGGCCGAACTGCACACGCGTGGTGGTGTGCTCGACGACCAGGTCGAGCACCCGCTCCATCGCGCCGCTCATCGCGAGAGCCCGGGCGAGCGCCCCCCGGCGCAGGAACTCCTCCGCGGTGCCCGCCGGAACTTCGGCGCCGGACAGCGCGGCGACGTCGACACGGATGTGGTCGCGCGGCTCGGACGCGACGTCGACCGCCTCGGTGACCTCGACGTCGGCGCGGGCGACGTCGGCGACCCGCCACGTGCCGTCCGCCTCCCACAGCACGACCACGGCGTCGACGTCGCGGGCCCACGGCACGTGCCGGGCCGAGCCGTCGGCGGCCAGCACGGCGGCGGTGCGTGCCGCCGCCGGATCGGTCACCGCGCGCTTGCAGCCGGACAGCTGTAGCAGCCAGCCCGCGAGGAGGTCGTTCTCGGCCACCGGCACCGCGGCGGCCCCGGCGCCCGCGGCGCCGAGCAGATATGCGGCCTCGGCCCAGCCCGCCTCGCTGCCCCCGTCCGCCTCCGGACCGGTGAGCCGGGCGAGACCGAGTTCGACCAGAGTAGACCACAATTCGCGGTCGAGGCGCAGCGGCCCGGTGAGGCGGTGATCGTCGCCGCGGCGCTCGCCGAAGACCTGTTCGAGCATCTGCGCGAATTCGCGCATCTCCACGTCGTTATCGGTCGACGTGCCGTTCGTCGCGTTGCTCATCAGCGCATCCCCAATCCCCGCGCGATGACCCCGCGCAGAATCTCACTCGTGCCGCCTCGGAGGGTGAATCCGGGACGCTGCATGACACCCGCCCGCACCAGCTCGGCGAACTCGTCACCAGCGGTGTCGCTCTCGCCGGCCAGTTCGTCGGCGAGGTCGGCGATGTCGCCCTCGGCCTGCGTGCCGAGCACCTTGACCACCGAGGCGGCGACCTCCGCGTTCTCGTGCCGCTGCAGCGCCTCGGACACCCCGCGGGACATGTGGTGCAGGCCGAAGATCCGGCCGACGAACGCGCCGATGCGGGGGTCGGCCGGCAGGCGGCCGGCGGCTGCCTCGTCCACCGCGCCGGCGAGCACACCGAAGGTGGACATGAAGCGTTCCGGGCCGCTGCGCTCGTAGCCGAGTTCGGAGGTGACCTGCGCCCAGCCGTCGCCGATCGTGCCGAGCACGAGGTCGTCGGGTACGAACACGTCGTCGAGGACGACCTCGTTGAAGTGGTGCTCACCGGACATCGACAGCACGGGCCGGATCTCCACGCCGGGCGAGTCGAGCAGGACGATGAACTGGCTCAGCCCGGCGTGCCGGTGCGCCGGGTCGAGCGGGGCGGAGCGGGCCAGCCCGAAGAAGGCGTCGGCGTGGTGGGCGCCGGAGGTCCACAGCTTGGTGCCGGTGATGCGCCAGCCGCCGTCGACCTGCACGGCCTTGGTCTTCACGCTCGCCAGGTCGGATCCGGACTCGGGCTCGCTCATGCCGATGGCCCAGCAGATCTCGCCGCGGGCGATGCCGGGAAGGAACCGTCGCTTCTGCTCCTCGGTGCCGTACTTGAGCAGCGAGGGCGCGGCCTGCCGGTCCGCCACCCACTGGGCGGCGACCGGCGCGCCGACCGCGAGGAGTTCCTCGGTGACGACGAAACGCTCCATGAAGGTGCGGCCGTGCCCGCCGTACTCGGTGGGGATGGTCATGCCGACCCATCCGCGGGCGGCCAGGGCCTTGGTGAAGTCGGTGTTCCAGCGGGCGAGCCAGGTGTCCACGCCCGGGGTGAACACGCCGGCCTCGATCTGCTCGCGCAGGAAGGCGCGCACCTCGGCCCGCAACGCTGCGAGACTCGGGTCGGGGGCACCGGCGGACGGTACCAGTGATGTACGCATGGTCGTCTTCTTCCGTGAGGGGGTCAGGGTCGCGGCTGCAGCAACAGCAGGGCCAGATCGCCGTACCGGGCCGCGATGTCGGCGGGGGTGTCCGGACCGTCCGGGTCGTACCAGTTCGCGATCGAGGTCGTCATCGCCAGGATCGAGCGGCGACAGTCCTCCGGATAGGGGGTGGTGAACGCTCCGGATCGCATCCCGTCGTCGATGATGCTGCCCAGCAACTCGTTTCCGGAACGCCGCCGCTGCTCGTAGACGGCCGCGTTCTCCGGTTCCAGGTTGCGAACCTCGGTGCCGATCATCAGGCTCTGTTCCTGGCAGATGGTCCGGAACCGGACCAGGGCGACCACCAGGGCCCGGAGCCGCTCCACCGGGTCGTCACCGACGCGTGACAGCTCCTCGTCGCACATCGCGTCGAAGGCGTTCACGCCGTCGATGAGGATGGCCAGCAGCAGGTCCTGCTTGTTCTTGTAGTGGTAGTACAGCGCCGACAGGCTCACGCCCGCCTCCTGGGCGATCGTCCGGATCGACGACGCACCGTATCCGTTGCGGACGAACTCGCGACGCGCCGCCTCGATGAACACCCGTTGCCGCTCCGACGGCGCCACGGTGTCGCCCTGTCGTGCGTATGTTCCCCGTCGAACACTCATCCGTTTCCTCCGGCGGTCGCGGGGCGCAGCGCCCCCTTGACGAGCTTGCCGGTGGGTGTCCGGGGCAGCGCGTCGACGAAGTCGACGCTGCGCGGGCACTTGTACCCGGCGATGCGGTCGCGGCAGTAGGCGATCAGCTCCGCAGCGAGCGCGTCGTCGCCGGCGACGCCCGCCGCCGGCTGGACGACCGCCTTGACCGATTCGCCCATCTCGGCATCCGGCACACCGATCACTGCCACGTCGAACACCTTGGGGTGCAAGGCGAGGGCGTTCTCGATCTCCTGCGGATAGATGTTCACCCCGCCGGAGATGATGGTGAACTTCGCCCGGTCGGTGAGGAAGAGGTAGTCGTCCTCGTCCAGGTATCCGATGTCCCCGGTCGTCGCCCAGGTGGGGTGGAGCGGGTTGCGGGACTCGGCCGTCTTCTCCGGGTCGTTGTGATACTCGAAGCTGTAGCCGGGACGTTCGAAGTAGATCAACCCGATCTGTCCGTGCGGCAACTCCGTTCCGTCCTCGGCACAGATGTGCGCGAGGCTGGCATGGCCGTGTCCGGTGCGGCCGACGGTGCCGGGCTTCCGGAGCCATTCCTGCGTCGAGACGATGGTGCTGCCCACGGATTCGGTGGACGAGTAGTACTCGTAGATCACCTCGCCCCACCAGTCGATCATCGCCTGCTTGACCTCGACGGGGCACGGCGCGGCGGAGTGGATGGCGGCGCGCATCGCGGACAGGTCGTAGCGGCCGCGGACCTGCTTGGGCAGCTTCAGGAGCCGGACGAAATGCGTGGGCACCCACTGACTGTGGGTCACGCGGTAGCGCTCGAGGTCGGCGAGGCAGGTCTCGGCGTCGAACCTGCCCGCGACGATCGCTGTGCCGCCGAGTGCCTGCGCCGCGGCGCCGAACCGCAGGGGCGCGGCATGGTAGATCGGGGCGGGCGCGTAGTACACGCAGTCGTCGTCGAAGCCGAAGCTCTGCAGCAGCCCGACCGCGTTGGAGGCCGCCTGCTCACCGACCTGCGCTCCGCTGAGCGCGGGCTTGATCCCCTTCGGCCGGCCGGTCGTGCCCGACGAGTAGAGCATGTCCGTCCCGCCGGGCTGGTCGACCGGCGCGGTGGTGCTCATCGCGGCGATCTCGGCCTCGTATCCGAGGTGGCCGGGAACGTCGCCGCCGAACGCCAGGCGGTGCCGCACCTTCGGCGTGTCGCCGGCCACGGCGACCGCGAGGTCCACGAGCGGCGCGGACACCACGAGAGCCGCGGCGTCACAATCGTCCACGATGTAGGCGACCTCGGGCGGGGCGAGATGCGTGTTCACGAACGTCACGTACATGCCGGAACGCACTGCAGCCCAGTACAGTTCGAAGACGGTCACGTCGTTGACCGACAGCACGGCGAGGTGGTCGCCCGCGCCGAGGCCGTGGGCGCGGAGCCAGTGCGCGAACTGCACCGAACGGTCCTCGAGCTCGCGGTAACTGATCTCGCGCCCCGTGGCCGCCTCGATCGCCGCCGGCTTGTCCGGGGTGATCGAGGCATAGCGTCCTGGATACATTCGTGCTCCTTCTGCCGGTCCCACCGGGACGTCTAGAGGCCGAGGTCCTTGGCGATGATCGTCTTCATGACTTCGCTGGTGCCGCCGTAGATCCGGCTGACGCGGGTGTCGGCGTAGAGGCGGGCGATCGGGTATTCGGTGATGTAGCCGTAGCCACCGTGCAACTGCAGGCACTTGTCGATCACGCGGCCGGCGACCTCGGTGCAGTACAGCTTGGCACGGGCGGCGTCCGCCACCGACAGCTCGCCCCGGTCGAGCAGCTCGAGGCAGTGGTCGGCGAAGACTCGCGCCGCCTGCACCTCGGCGGAGCATTCCGCGAGAACGAACTTGGTGTTCTGGAAGGAGGCCACCGGCTTGCCGAACACCTTGCGGTCCTTGGTGTATGCGACGGCATGCTCGATCGCGGCCGCGGCCTGGCCGACCTGGTTGAGCGCGATACTCAGACGTTCCTGGGGCAGGTTGTGGGCGAGGTAGCCGAAGGCCTTGCCCTCCTCGCCGAGGAGATTCTCCACCGGAACCCGCACATCCTGGTACGACAGCTCGGCGGTGTCCTGCTGGTGCAGCCCGATCTTGTCCAGCTTGCGACCAACGGAGAACCCCTCGGCATCGGTGGGCACGCAGAGGATCGACAGGCCGGCACGGCGGTCCTCCGGGTCGAACGGCGCCGTCCGGCAGACGGTGAGGACCAGGTCGGCGGTGACGCCGCCGGTGATGAACGTCTTCGCGCCGTTGACGACGTAGTGCGAGCCGTCGGCGGACAGCTTGGCGGTGGTGGCGATGTTGGCCAGGTCCGAGCCGGTGCCGGGCTCGGTCATCGCGATGGCGGTCATCATCCGGCCGGACGCGAAGTCCGGCAGCCAGCGCTTCCGCTGCTCGTCGCTGCCGTACTCGAGCAGGTACGGCAGGATCAGGCAGGAGTGCACGGTGTAGGAACCGAACGACACGCCGGCCCGGGCCACCTCCTCGAACACGATGGCGTTGTACTTGAAGCTCGATTCGCCGCCGCCGCCGAACTCCTCGGGCACCTGGATACCGAGGACGCCGAGCTCACCGAGACGGTGGAAGAACTCGCGCGGCGGCCGGCCCAGCGCATCCCACTCCGCCTGATGCGGCAGAACCTCGCGGTCGATGAAATCCCGCAGCATGGAACGGAATTCGTCGTGTTCCTGAGTGAAGATCGTCCGCTCCACGGCCGTCTCTCCTTCGTTGTGTGCGGCGGCTCGGGGGCCGGGGCGGTCAGTTGCCGGTGAAGTTCCCGGTGCGGCGTTCGAGGAACGCCGAGAGTGCCTCACCGTGGTCGGCGGTGTGGTGCGAGAGGGCCTGGAACGCGGCGGAGAGCTCGAGGATGCTGTCGAGATCCTGGCGCTGCCCCTCGCGCATCAGCTTCTTGGTCATGCGCAGCGCGTGCGGCGGATTCACCGCGACGCGGGCGGCGAGTTCGTTCGCGGTGACCAGCAGCTGCTCGGGTTCGACGACGCGGGAGACCATGCCCCAGTCCAGCGCGGTCGCCGCGTCGACCCGGTCGCCGGTGAAGGCCATCTCCGCGGCCCGCGCCGCACCGATGGCGCGGGGCAGCAGCCACGCGCCGCCGTCGCCGGGGATGATGCCGAGCTTGACGAAGCTCTCGGCGAAGAATGCGGTGCTCGAAGCGATCCGCATGTCGCACATCATGGCCAGGTCGCAGCCGGCGCCGACCGCGGGTCCGTTGACGGCGGCGATGATCGGCACCTCGCAGTGGTAGATCGCCTTGGGCAGCCGCTGGATTCCGCGACGGTAGCCCTCACGCAGCTGATGCGGGGCACCACCGAACATCCCGGCGCGGTCGGCCATGTCCTTGACGTTGCCGCCGGCCGAGAACGCGCTGCCGGCGCCGGTGAGGATCACCACGCGGGTCTCGTAGTCCGCGTTCGCCTCCTCCACCAGCTGCACCAGCCGCTCGACGACGTCGTCGCCGGAGATCGGATTGCGCGCCTCGGGCAGGTTGATCGTCCACGTCGTGACGTGGCCTTCCCGGCGGGAGAGTACGACGTCCTCGGGTGCGCTCATGCGGAGGTCCTTTCGGCCGGCGATCGGCGGCAGGCAGCAGATTAGGTCGAACGATCGTTCAAATTACTGCCTCGCGGACCGGTTGTAAAGGCATGGACGGATCGACTGCCGTTGTTCGGTGACCGAAGGTCACGCGAAGTCGAACATCGGCGGGAGGAGGCAGACGACCAGCGCCGCCCAGATGCCGAAGACGGGCAGGTAGCGGGTCTGCCAGCGTTCGAGGGAGCCGAACCCGCGGCGGCCACGGACGAACCCGAGGACGAGCCGGGCCGACCAGGCAAGATTGACCAGTAGGACCAGGTTCATCCCGAGAGCGGCCACCTTGTTGGGGGTGAAGCCGAACTCCGCGATCCGGGTGAGCATGGCTGTGAGCATGAGCAGGTCGACCGCGAGAGCGAGGACGACGAGGACGAGCTGGAGACGGTCGAACAGGTCGGGCGGCAGGTGAGGTTCGCGGGCGGAGATCGCATACAGCAGCAGCCCCAGGACGACGACGAGGATGAGGTCCATCAGGATCAACAGGTTTCGGTCGACGTCGACGACGCTACCGGTGGTCGCGAACGCCGCGAGCAGCACCAGCAACATGAGGATTGTGAGGGGTGTGAACACGCGGGTGAGGACGGGCGCGATGTTCTCCACCACGTTCTGCTTCGCCTCCACGAGCCAGGCGGCGACGACGACCGCGCCCGCCGCACCGACCGGCAGCACCCACTCCTCGACGACCCACTCGGCATCCGTGCCGAGCGCGTCGAACGCGCCGATCGTCAGGCCCACGAGGACGCCGCCGCCGAGGGCGAGCAGGGTGAGATAGACGACCCATTCGCCGGTGAATCGGACGAAGTCCATCCACCGCCGGTCGGACCGCCACTCGCCTCCGACATAGGCGAGGCCGACGACGAACCACAACGCGATCGGGGCATGTATCGCGGCGATCACCTCGGTCGATCCGTTCGGGACGAAGGGAAACGCGTTCGTCACGACCGCCACCAGGGCGAACGGCACAAGCAGCGCCGCGGCGCCGCGGGGCGTCACGCGGCGCTTCCAGGCGAAGTACCCGGCGAGGAACGGAAGCACGAGCAGGCTGACGTTGCGCACGACGACGCCCTCGTCCAGTGTCGCCAGTCCGGCCTTCAGGGCGACCGCCGCGCCGACGGCGAGGGCGAGCACGACGAACAGCTCACGTGTGGGCCGCGTGGCACCGTCGTCCGGTGCGGGCATCAGCACGAGTTGCTTCCACAGGCGTTCGGAATGCTCCCGCGCGAACTCGCGGGAGATGTCGTCCACGCTGCCCATGCGTTTGACCGCGACCAGGAAGGCCTCGTCGGTCCCCAGTCCCGCGGCGGACAGATCCGAGATCTGGTCACGCAGGTGGTCTTCCATCTCGTCGGCGTCGGCGGCGGATATCGCGCGACGACGCTCGACGTAGCCACGCCACTGACCGATCTGCGACTCCAGCGCGGCATCGGTGTCCATCACGACCATCCTCCGGCGGGGGTCGCGGGCACCTCGGCGCAGCGCCAGACCTGGTCCAGCGCGTCCGCCACGACGTCCCACTGACTGCGCCGTTCCGCGAGCACGCTCCGGCCTGCGTCGGTGATCGCGTAGTGCTTGCGCCGTCGCCCACTGTCGGAACTTCCCCACGACGCCGACACGTATCCGGACCGTTCCAGGCGATGCAGCAGCGGGTACAGCATTCCGTCGGTCCACTGGATCCGTCCACCGGACAGATCCTTGACTCGTTTGAGGATGGCGTACCCGTAGGAGTCGCCGTCGGCGAGGATTCCGAGCACAAGCGGGGTCGCCGAGGCCGCCACCAGGTCCTTGTCGAGGTACATAGAACTCCTATGCCTAGATCAGCTAGGTATCAACCTAGCAGATTCAGGCATGAGCCAACCGCACTTCTCGATGCGCCCGGTTCGTCCAAGGCCGGCACGCCGGCGGGGTTGATCGCGAGGGTCCGGGGCGTACGGACAGCGGTCAGGACTTCTTCGGCTCCGCCTCGACCTCGTCGTCGTCGGCGAAGACGAGCCGGCCGTCGTCCAGCGCGACGGCCCACCGGCGCACCGGCGCCCAGTCCCGCCCGAGCTGCTCGCCGGCCCGGGCGGCTTCGCTCGCATAGTCCTCGACCACCACTCCGGGCAGTCGGCTCTTGTCGTCGCCACGACGCACCACCACCCGCGAGCCGACGGTGAGCCCGCCCCTGCCTGCAACTCCCGAGTTGTCACTCATGACAAATGATCATTGCATCGATCGCTCTTCCGGACACCCCTACCACGACAGGACCGCCTCCGTGTCGGCACCTGCGCGTCACCGGCGGCGCCCATCTCACTCGACCACCGGGAAGAGGGACTCGCCGTCCTCGGGGCTGCCGTCGATCTGACCTCGATCGACCCGCGAGTCCTCGACGATGACACCCTCGACCAGCTCTGCGTGCTTACGTCCGCCGTCGACGACGGCTGTGTCGCCTCCGCCGTCGTAGACGGCTGTGTCGCCTCCGCCGTCGTAGACGGCTGTGTCGCCTCCGCCGTCGTAGACCTCGTCGACGATGTCCTCGGTCAGCTCGTCGTCCGGCATGGCCGCAACCGGCCGCTCGAGCGGCTCCGGGGGCGCCACGTCGGGTTCCTCCTCGGCGAGGCGCTGGTCCAGCGACTCGCCTTCCTGCTCCTCCCGCTGCGTGGTGCCGAACCGGTCGGCCCCGCTCCAGCCCTCCGGCGGGTCCACGACCTCGTCGCCGTCGTCGTTGCGGACTTCGTCGGAATCGAGGCCCTCGCTCGGGCTGAGCGTGTCGCCGGGACCGTCTTCGATACTCATGGCTGCGAGGTACCCGAGCCGTGGGACCGCGAAACGCGGACGGGTTTGTCTGCCCCGGATACCGTCTATGCCCGGGGCACGACCACGGCGAGGGAGCCTTCCCATGGGCGAGAACGACCTCTTCCAGCACATCGAGGGGCTGGTGAGCGAGAAAAGGTCGACTCCCGTCGCCGGTGACGGACACCGCGAAGGACGAGGTGGGGAGTAGACATGGGCGAGAGCTCGGGAACCGGGGACGCGGAGACGCTGACCGTGGAGCTGGAGGACGCGGGCGGCACGTCGTGGTGGGCCTCCCTGCTCGCGACGCTGAGTTCGCAGTACGGCAACGCGTACAAGCGGTTCGTCGGCCGGGTGGACGAGGAACGCCGCTATGTCGGTCCCACCTTCCCGGTCCCCCGGACGTGGGGGGACATCCCGCCGCAGGAGGCGTGGGCGCCGGAGATGAACCGAAGCCTCGCCGAGGTGCTCCGGCACATCGAGGACGATCACTGGGTGCAGACCGGTAACGGGCAGCAACCGTGGGAGTTCCGGTTCACCCGGCCTCGGTGACCGGATCGCGAGGAGGATTCCGTTCGGGTACGATTGTCGAAAACTGTTGCTGCAGTAGTTGTCTCGGTAGGATTGGTCGCGTCGTGCGGCGACGGCGACACCACGCCGGGTGCGCAATCGACCATGAGCGCGTCCGTTCCCGCGTCGGCACCGGCACCGGCGACGACGGCCGAGAGCGCCCCCGCGTCCTCCTCGCCGGAGACGTCGCCGGCCGCGACGAGCGAGGACGCGACGCCACCGGCCGGGTCGTCCTTTCCCGGAGAAGACCTCACCCCGGAGCAGGCCGAAGCGCTTCAGCGCGCGGTCGACGAGGGTAGCCAGCCGTGGCGGCTGGATCCGCCCCTCGTCGCGCAGGCGTTCGTGGCGGACCGATTCGGATGGAGCGACACCGACGCACGCGCGGCCGACCCGCACACCGTCGAGGTGACCAACCGGGCGGACGGCAGCATCGTGGTGCTCCAGCTGCGCCGGCCCGTCCGGGAGAGCGCCGACGGAATCTGGGTCGTCACGGACGGCGTCCGGATCGGCTGAGCCACCAGCGGAAGTGCAGCCGGCACCCGCTCGCCGGAATCATGCCTCCGCCGCGGCCCGCCGGACCAGGTCGACGATCGCCTCGGGGACATCCGACTGCGGCGCATGCCCGGCCCACGACAGCGGCACGAACCGCGCCCCGGGAACCAGCGGGACGTACCGCACCGTCTGCGCAGAGGCGACGACGTCGAGTACGCCCTGCGCGAGGGTGACGGGGCACATGATCCGGTCGAGACCGTCGGCACGTCCGTCGGGACGGCGTTCCACAGCATCGCCCCCCGATTCCGCGAATCCTCCCTTCACGGAAAGTGATTCGGATCGCTAGGCGCGCCACGGCAGGGCCACCCGAGCCCCGGTGGCCCTGCGCCACTCACACCGGCTCGAGCAGTTCCGGGCGGTTGTTGCGAGGGTTGTTGACCGCGGTGCCGACCTCGTAGGGCTCCAGGTGGGGTTCGGGGACGGAGGCGATCAGCGCGTCGACGTCGTCGCGGTCGGTGAGGGCCGGATCGAGCCACACGTCGTGGAAGGACGGCGGCAGCACCAGCGGGCACCGCTCGTGGATCTGCCCGGCGGCGTCGGTGGCCTCCGTCGTCAGCACCGTGACGGTCCACAGCCACTTGTCGGGATGGTCGTCCGGCAGGCTCGGATCCGGCCACAGCTCGTACAGGCCGGCCATTCCGAGCACGCCGTCGCCGTGCAGGAAGTACGGCACCTTGGTGCCGTCCTCGCGCTTCTGCCACTCGAAGTACCCGTCGGCCGGCAGGATGCACCGTCGCCGGGCGGCCGCGGCCTTGAACGACGGTTTCTCGGTGATCGTCTCGCAGCGGGCATTGATCAGCCGGTTGCCGATCTTCGGGTCCTTGGCCCACGACGGCACCAGCCCCCACCGGGCGGACCGGAGCTGACGCACCGCCTCCCCGCCCGGATCGTCCTTCGGGGCGCGCTCGAGCACCACCCGCACCGTCTGCGTCGGCGCGACGTTGTACGACGGGGGCAGCGGCTCGCCCACCGTCTCCACCACGTCGAACAGGGAGCGCAGTTCCTGATCGGTGACCGTGCTCGCATACCGACCGCACATGCCGCCCACCTTCTGTCGTCGTGCCTCGACCGGTCGATTCCCATGGTGCCGCACCGCACCGACATGCGCCGGGCCGTATGTGACGCCGGTCATCGGCGCGGGTCGTCCGGCCGGGACGCACGGCCGGGCGCGCTAGCCTGGTGCCGGGACCGATCGTGCGAACCCGGCGACGACGTCGCGGGCAGCCGCGGTCTCCCCCGACGTGCCGGTACCTTCCGGGTCCGGCACGCAGTCTGTCCCCCATCGGATTGGAGTACATCGTGGTCGACCTCGCCTATGTCATCGCCGGGTCCGAAGCCACCGGCGGCGCAGGGTTGCAGGTGGATCTGAAGACATTCCAGGAGCTGGGCGTCTACGGCGTCGGCACCACCACCTGCATCGTCTCGTTCGACCCGCGGAACGACTGGTCGCACCGCTTCGTCCCGATCGCGCCCGAGGTCATCGCGGACCAGATCGAGGCCGCCACCGCGGCCCACGACCTCGACGTCGTCAAGATCGGCATGCTCGGCACCCCCTCGACCATCGAGGTGGTCGCCGAGGGCCTGCGTCGCCGGTCGTGGCGGCACGTCGTCCTGGACCCGGTGCTGATCTGCAAGGGTCAGGAGCCCGGCGCCGCGCTCGACACCGACAACGCGCTGCGCGAGGCCGTGCTGCCCCTGGCCACGGTGGTCACCCCCAACCTGTTCGAGGCCCGCACCCTGGCGGGGATGGACCGCATCGACACCGTCGACGGCCTCGTCGAGGCCGCCCGCCGCATCCACGCCCTCGGCCCGCGGTACGTCCTGGCCAAGGGCGGCGTGGAGCTGGCCGGCGACGACGCCGTCGACGTGCTCTTCGACGGTGTGGAGGTCACCGTGTTCTCCGCGCCGAAGGTCGGCCGGGAACGGGTCTCCGGCGCCGGCTGCACGCTCGCCGCGGCCGTGACCGCCGAACTCGCCAAGGGCGCCGACGTGCCCGCCGCCGTCGCGCTGGCGAAGGACTTCGTCACCGCCGGCATCGAGGGCCGGGTCGGGGCGCACACGCCGTTCGACACGGTGTGGCAGGGCGCGTACGCGGCGTCGCGCACGGCATAGGACCACCCCCGTCCGTCGGCGATCCGGATTCGCCTATCGGAGTGCATGTTTCGGACATCGACAACCGCCGGGACGGTTGTCGATGTCCGGAACCGGCGCGTGTGGCTCGGTATCGCGATGCGCGGGCACGTCCGACGCCTATCGTGGACGGGCATCCGTCCGCTCGGCCGAGAGGATTCCCATGACCGCGATCCGGACCGCGCTCGTCACCGGCGGCACCGGCGGGCTCGGTGCCGCCGTCACGACGCATCTGCTCGAGACCGGCTGGCGGGTCGTGGTCCCCTGGGTGGCTCGTACCGAACTCGGCCGGCTCGCGGACCATCCGCGTCTGCATCTCGTGGAGGCGGACCTGTCCGACGAGGCGCAGCTGCGGCAGGCCATCTCGCTCGCGGCGGCCGAGGAATCCGCGCCCCTGTTCGGTGTGGTGAATCTGGTGGGCGGGTTCACCTCGGGGCCGCGGGTGCACGAGACTCCGATCGAGGTCCTCGACGCCCAGCTGGATCTCAACGTGCGCACCGCCTACGCCGTGACCCGCGCGGCGCTGCCGCACCTGCTCGCGGGCAGCGGTGGGTCGGTGGTCTGCATGTCGACCGCGGCGACGAAGCGGCCGTTCGCCGGGGGCGCCGCCTACGTCGCGTCGAAGGCCGCCGTGACCGCACTGGTCGAGACCCTGGCCGTCGAGTACGCCACCGACGGCGTCCGGGTCAACGCGCTGCTGCCCGTCGTCATCGACACGCCCGCGAACCGGGCGGCGATGCCCGACGCGAACCGGCGCTCGTGGTCGCAGCCCGCCGAGATCGCGCGCGTGATCCGGTTCCTGCTCTCCGACGACGGCGCCGCCGTCACCGGGGCTTCGATACCCGTCACGCATGTGGGCTGACGCGCCCGGCGCACTCCGCACCCGTCGGGCCGCTCCGGCTCGAACCGAGCGAATGGACCATGCTGTCGACGTGAGGAGCTGAACGATACATTCGCTCGCCCCCGCGCCCCGCGCGCCCGCGCCCGCGCCCGCGCTACGCGGGTAGCTCGAGCCCCTGCTCGCCGGCGCGGCGCGCCACCTCCTCCGGGAAGACGTTGCGCAGCAGGTACAGGTCCTGGCCGATGACCCAGCCGGGGGCGAGGGCGGTGGCGTAGCGCTCGAAGTAGCCGAGCTGCTTGCCGAACAGCACCAGTTCCTCCGGGCTGGCGATCCCCCATTGCTTGCCGAGCCGGATCAGCGCGACGATGAGTTCGCTGAGCCGGAGCTGTCCGAGGTCGCGGCCGAGGAGCGGAGCGAGGGCCTGCGCCACCTGCCGGCCGATCTCGGCGTCGTCGGCATCGAGTCCGCTGGTGTAGCCGAGTGCGCGGATGCCTTGCGCCACGCGGGCGAAGTCCCCGTCGATGGCGGTCGCGCGGAACAGGTCGCGCAGGATGGCGCGCCAGTGCTCGGGCAGCTCGCCGACGATGCCGAAGTCCAGGAAGGCGAGGCGGCCGTCGTCGAGCAGCCACAGGTTCCCGGCGTGCACGTCGCCGTGGAACGGCCCGTGCAGGACGACCGATTCGATCCATACCTTCACCCCGCGGCGGATGAGCAGGCGGGTGTCGATGCCGGCGTCGGCGGGCACGCGGTCCATGGGCACACCGCGAAGGCGTTCCATGCAGATCACGCGCGGCCCGCAGTAGTCCCAGTACACCTGCGGCGTGGTGACGGCCGTGTTGTCCCCGAACGCGCCGATGCACTCCCGGAACCGGCTCTGCCGGTCCGCCTCGACCGCACTGTTGAGTTCGGTCATCGTGGACGAGTGCAGGTCGCGGATGATGGCGGTGGCGTTCGCGATGCGGAAGAACTCGAAGGCCTGCAGCAGGCGCGCGCCGAGGTAGGCCGCACGCAGGTCGATGAGCATGCGGTGGGCGATGCCGGGCCGCTGCACCTTCACGACCGCCTCCCGCCCGTCGTGCAGCACGCACGCGTGCACCTGGCCGACGGACGCGGCGGCCAGCGGCAGGTCGTCGAACCGGGCGAACAGTTCGCCGACGGGATGCCCGAGGTCTTCCTCGATCACGGCGCGGGCCTGGTCCGCGGAGACGGGCGCGACGTCGTCCAGGCAGCGCAGGCACGCGTCGGCCAGCGGCTTGGGGAACACACCGGACGACGACGCCATGAGCTGGCCGAGCTTGACGAACGTGGGGCCGAGGATCTCGAATGCGTCGACGGTGCCCTCGGCGGCGGCGTCGGCCGGGCCGCGCCCGTCGGGTCGCAGTGGCCAGGCCAGCAGCTTCAGCAGCACGCTGACGACGAGCACCACGGCGACGACGACCGTGCGGCCGGCTTCGCGCAGACCGAAACGCTCGAGCGGGGGCATGTCGACGTGCAGGGCCGACGCGGGCGGTCCCCCGGCGTACGGGCCTGTCGGTCGTGGCGCGATGTCGGGCACGCGTCCCCCTCGTCCTTGCTGCCTGCCGGCGGGGCTGTCGGCCGGGGGCAGTTACTGGACGGTACCCGGAGTGCACAGATAGTTCGAGACCCTGTTTCCTGTCGGCCCCCAGGGCTACGCTCACGCTCGTAACTGCACTTCGGACCGACGGGCAGGCGGGGGCACACCATGACGGAGCAGGTTCTCGATTCGCAGGACGACTTTCTGACGCTCGCCGGTCCGTACCGGCGTGAGCTGCTGGCGCACTGTTACCGGATGAGTGGCTCGATCCACGACGCGGAGGACCTCGTGCAGGAGACGTACCTGCGCGCCTGGCGCGGCTACGCCAACTTCGGCGGCCGCTCGTCGCTGCGGACGTGGCTGCACCGCATCGCGACCAACGTGTGCCTGACCGCGCTGGAGGGCCGGTCGCGCCGGCCGCTGCCGACGGGGCTGGGGGCGCCGAGTTCGGATCCGGTCGACGACCTCGTCGAGCGCGGGGAAGTGCCGTGGCTCGAGCCGATTCCCGGCGGATCCCTCGGCGACGACGGTCGGCCGGACGACCCGACGGACCCGGCGGCGATCGTGACCTCGCGCGAGTCCATCCGTCTGGCGTTCGTGGCGGCGCTGCAGCATCTGTCGGCGCGGCAGCGGGCAGTGCTGCTGCTGAGGGACGTGCTGCAGTGGCGGGCGACGGAGGTGGCCACCGCGCTGGACACCTCGACGGCCGCGGTGAACAGCCTGCTCCAGCGGGCCCGCGCGCAGCTGCAGCAGGCGCAGGTGACGAAGGAGAATCTGGTCGAGCCGGAGAGCCCGGAGGCGCAGGCGCTGGTGCGGCGCTGGGTCGAGGGGTTCGAGAAGTACGACATCGATTCGATCGTCGAGATGCTCACCCAGGAGGCGGTCTGGGAGATGCCGCCGTTCGAGGGCTGGTACCGCGGCGCCGAGGCGATCGGGACCCTCATCCGGACGCATTGCCCGGCGAGCGGGCCGGGAGACCAGGTTCTGCTGCCGACGGTGGCGAACGGGCAGCCCGCCCTCGGCCTCTACATGAGAGGCGAGGACGGGCAGCACCATCCGTTTCAGCTGCAGGTGCTCGATGTCGTGGGCGACCGGGTGGTGCATGTGACGGTGTTCTTCGACACCGAGCTGTTCGCCCTGTTCGGGCTGCCCGAGCACCCCTGACTCCGGCCGCTACGTCTGCACGGACGTCTCGGCCTGGGGTCCCATCGCGGCGGCCGCGGCCTCGACGTCCATCCACATGACCTCCCAGACGTGCCCGTCGAGGTCGCGGAAGGCCCGGCCGTACATGAAGTCGGTCTTCATCTCCTCCGAGCCGGCGGTGATCCAGTCGCTGCCACCGGCGGCGAGCGCGGCGTCGACGAGCCGGTCGACCTCGTCGCGGCTCTCGGCGGACACGCTCATGAGCACCTCACGGGCCGTGGCGGTGTCGCAGATGTCGCCGGTGATGAAATCGCGGAAGCGCGGCTCCTCGAGGAGCATCACGTAGGTCTGTTCGTTGATCTCGAGGCAGGCGGTGTTGGCGTCGCAGAACATCTCGTTGAAGGTGAAGCCGAGAGCGTCGAAGAACGTGCGGGTGGCGGCGACATCCTTGACGGCCAGGTTGGCGAAGAACATGCGGGACATCTTCAACTCCTTGCGTGTGGGCGGGCGGTACCTCGTGTGAGGGTGTCGAGCAGGTAGACCACCCGGCAGCGGGAAACTCATCGCCCGCCCGGGATCGCCGAAATCCCGGCGCAGAGCCGTGCGAGGAACTATGCTCTGCGGCCGGCGCTCAGCGCACCGAAGCGATGGACCATACCCCAGCGGGTATGTATCCTGGCTTCATCCGGCCGACGGAAACGATCGGCCGTCACAGACACCGCGTCCCACCTCCCTCCCCCCGTAGGCGGGACGTGGCGCCGGGCGTCACGCGCCCGGCGCGGACCCCCTGCCCTCCCCTCCCCTCGGGCAGGGGGTTTGTCGTTTCCGGACCGGCCGGCTCGCGCCCGTCGCACGGCTGGAACAAATCCCCCGGCCGGTCGGTTAGAGTAGTTGAACAGTCAACTACATGCCGAAGGAGCCCGCCATGCCCGCGGTGACCGTAGACAACATCCTCACCCTGCCCCGCATCCCGTCCCCCGCGCCCGACGCCCCCGCCCGTCCCGTCCTCGGCGTCCGTACCGCCCCCGTCGGATACGAGGGTGAGGGTTTCCCCGTGCGCCGGGCATTCGCAGGCATCGACCAGCGCTTCCTCGATCCGTTCATCCACATGGACCAGATGGGCGAGGTGCAGTACGCACCCGGTGAACCCAAGGGCACCCCGTGGCACCCGCACCGCGGCTTCGAGACCGTCACCTACATGATCGACGGGATCCTGGAGCACAAGGACTCCAACGGCGGCGGCGGCACCATCGGCGGCGGCGACACCCAGTGGATGACGGCGGGGTCGGGCATCCTGCACATCGAGGCCCCGCCGGAACATGTCGTGGCCAGCGGCGGCCTGTTCCACGGCGTGCAGTTGTGGGTGAACCTGCCCCGGGACAACAAGATGGCGCAGCCCCGATACCAGGACATCTCCGGCAGCCAGGTGGCCCTGGCCTCCTCCCCCGACGGCGGCGCCCTCGTCCGCGTCGTCGCCGGCGAGATCGGCGGGGTGCGCGGCCCCGGCGTCACCCACACCCCGATCGCCCTCGCCCACCTGACCGTCGCGCCCGGCGCCTCGGTGACCCTGCCGTGGCGCCGGGAGTACAACGCGCTCGGTTACGTGCTCGCCGGGGACGGCACCGTCGGCGCGGAGCGCGCACCGATCCGGGCGGGACAGACCGCCGTGTTCGGACCCAACGGCGACAGCGTCACGTTCACCGCCGCCGCCACCCAGGACTCGCGCACCGCGTCGCTCGAGGTGTTCCTGCTCGGCGGGCGGCCGATCCGCGAGCCCGTGGCGATGTACGGGCCGTTCGTGATGAACACCAAGGCCGAGATCATCCAGGCGTTCGAGGACTTCCAGGCCGGCCGGCTCGGGACCGTCCCGGCCGAACACGAGCAGTTGCCGTAACGCGCGCCGGGACCGGGGCGCGCATCCGAAAGCTGCGCGGCCCGGCCCGTCCGCGCCCCGTTCCGCTCCGTACCCTGAACCGCAATACCTTTCGAGGAGACACCATGACCGACGCCCCGACCATCGACATCCGGCGCGCCGAGGACCGGCTGACGACGAAGATCTCCTGGCTCGATTCGAAGCACTCGTTCTCCTTCGGGCACCACTACGACCCGGACAACACCCACCACGGGCTGCTGCTGGTCAGCAACGACGACACCGTCCTGCCGGGCCAGGGCTTCGACACGCATCCGCACCGCGACATGGAGATCGTGACCTGGGTGCTGCGCGGCAGCCTCGTGCACCAGGACTCGATCGGGCACTCCGGCGTCATCTACCCCGGCCTGGCGCAACGGATGAGCGCCGGGACGGGCATCCTGCACTCGGAGAAGAACGACTCCTGGCGACTGCCCGGCGTCACGGGGCTGCACGCCGGGGAGCACGCCGAACCGGTGCGCTTCATCCAGATGTGGGTGGTCCCGGACGAGTCGGGCATCACCCCCGGCTACGAACAGCTCGAGATCGACGACGAGCTGATGCGCGGCGGACTGGTGCCCGTCGCGACCGGGATCCCCGAGCACCGCGACCACGCCGCCATCCGCATCCACAACAGGTACGCCGGGCTGTCGGTCGCCCGGCTGCAGCCGGGCCGGACGGTCGCCCTACCCGATGCGCCGTACCTGCACGTGTTCGTCGCCCAGGGCACGGCCGAGCTCGAGGGCGCCGGCACCCTGCGGGAGGGTGACGCCGTGCGACTGACCGGGTCCGGCGGACAGCGGATCCACACCGACACGGCCGCGGAGATCCTCGTGTGGGAGATGCACGCACATCTCGGCTGACCGGGGTGGGCGGGACGCCCCGGTCCCGGCCTCGGTACGGTGACCGAGCGAACCCTCGCTCCGTCCCTCCCGATCCCAGGATGCCTCCCGTGACCGTCACCGCCCCCGAAACCGATCGCCTCAACGCCTTCATGGGTATCGACACCGTGGCCGGGGAGCCCCGAACGGTGGCGTTCCGCCAACCGCTCGGCAACCGGTTTCTCGACCACCGCGGCCGCACCACCGTCGGGTCCGTCGGTGTGCTCACCGACGTCGTGCTCGGCGCCGCCCCGCACCTCGTGTGGCGGGGCCAGGGCCGCGACACCCGGTCCGTACTCACCCAACTCAGTGCGTCGACCGCGAATCCGATTTCCGCCCAGGGGAATCTGCACGGTACCGGCCGCGCCGTCCACGTGGACGAGGACACGGCACTGAGCACCGCGCAGATCCGCGACGACGCAGGCGATCTGGTGATCCAGCTGACGGGGCGGTCCATGGTCGTGAATCGTCCCGCCGTGTTCGACGCAGACTCGTTCGCGGACGCGTCCGGTCTGTCCCGGCCCATCCCCGAACCCTGGACGGATCCGGCGGAGCTCACCGACCGCCCCGGGCTCGACGTAGTCTCCGGCATCGCCGCCGGCACGGTGGCCCGCGGACCGCTCGCGGGACTACTCGGCCTGCGCCTGCAGACCGTCGAGAAGGGCCACGTCACCGCGGTGGTGCCGCCGGTGGAGTGGATGGCCAATCCCATGGGGGCGGTGCAGGGCGGGGTGCTGGTCTCCGTCGCCGACGCCGTCGCCGAACTGGCGGCCCAGACCCTCACCGCCGCCGGCCGGCAGTACCGGCTGCTGAACCTGACCCTCGACTACCTGCGCTCACCCGAGGCGCCGGGTCCCGACATGCTCGTCGAGGCGAAGGTCACCCGTGCGGGCCGGCGACTCGCCTCGATCGACACGCACCTCACCGCACCGGACGGCGCGGTCCTGGTGCGGGCCCACGCGAGCGTGCACATGGGTTCGCTCTGAAGGTGTCGGCTTCCGACCGCGCTCGATCAACTCGCCGAGCGGCGGGCGGAGACGACCCTCGTCCGGCCCCCGGGCTCGGACCGTCGCATCAGGGGCGGGCGCAGGTCGTACCGGTCAGTGGTCGTCGTAGTGCCCGTCGTGCGCGGCGTGCCGGTGCCCGTCGTGGATGTAGTCCAGGTGATCCCCGTGCGGGACGGCCACGTGCCCGCAGCCTTCACCGTGGACGTGGTCGTGTCCTTCGTGGGCCACATGCTCGGCGGGTTCACACTCGTCGACGTGTCCGTCGTGGACTCGGTGCAGATGCCCGTCGTGCACATAGTCGACGTGGTCGCCGTGTGGCACGGCCACGTGCCCGCAGCCCTCGCCGTGGGCGTGTTCGTGGCCTGCATGTTCTCGGTGGGTGGTCATCGCCGCGCTCCTCGGACAGACGAAACCGTTTCGCGCTTCCCAGTCTCCCACCGTCGTCCGTGGTTCGGAACAGAGCCGCCGGTGATCCTGCTGTTCGTGGTCGAGGCGGTCACCGGGCGCCGCGTGCACCACTGACAGGTCCCGGGTCGGCACGGGGTGCGGGCTCCTCGGCAGGCCGTCAGGTAGCCCGCCGTCAGGCCGCCTGCCGGGCGACGACGACACCCGCGGCGCCGAGGCGCGGGAACCGCATGTCCGAGATGGGGGTGACGCTCCCGAGGCGGTTGGTGACGAAGGCGATCGACAGGCCGGTTTCCGGATCGGCGAACGCGCCGGAGCCGCCGAAGCCGAAGTGGCCGATCGACTGCAGCGGCTGCTCGCGCAGGGCGACCCAGCCCGGGTGGTAGCCCAGCCGCCAGTTCGGGCGGATACCGAGCACGTAGTCGCGGCGACGGGTCTGCACCTCCAGGACCTGTTCGAGGGTCTCCTCCTTCAGCAGCCGCGCCCCGCCGAGTTCGCCGGCGTTCGCGAGGGCCCCGTACATCCGGGCCAGCGCGCGAGCGGTGAACACCCCGTTCCATCCCGGCATCACCGCGTCGTGCGCCGCGGGGCTGCGGGCCAGCTCGTCGAAGCCTTCGGCCATGCCCGCTTCGGCGACGCCACGCAACCCGGGCAGCCGCGACAGCACGGTGCCGGTGACCGCCCACGGCGCGGGGGTCGGATTCAGCCGGGGGAACACCCGGGCGATGCGGTGCCGCTCTTCCTGGGGCACGTGGAACCAGAACTCGCGCAGACCGAGTGGGCCGGCGATCTCCTGCTCGATCAGCTCGGTGAAGGACAGGCCGGTCACCCGGATGGCGATCTCGGCGACGAGGTTGCCGTAGGTGACGGCGTGATAGCCGGGGCCGGCGAGCCGGCGCGGGTCCGGCGCGGCTGCCGCGAGGGCGGCCGCCACCGCGTCGGAGTCGAGCAGCCCGAAGCGTCCCGGCACGAGGCCGCGCGCGCGGTGCAGGCCGGCGCGGTGCGACATCAGTTCCCGGACGGTGATGGATTCCTTCCCGGCGGCCCCGAATTCGGGCCAGTACGCCGCGACCGGTTCGTCGTAGTCGACCAGCCCGCGCTCGGCGAGCCGGTGCAGCACGGTGCTCGCGACGCCCTTGCCGGTGGAGAACGACAGCGCCACCGTGTCGTGGGTCCAGCGCTTGTCCCGGGACGCCCAGCCCGCCCAGATGTCGAGCACCGGTTCGCCGTGCAGGTACGCGGCCAGCGCCCCGCCGCCCTGCCGGGTGTCGCGGAACATCTTGAAGAACCGGTCGGCAACCGGCAGGAAGCGAGGGTCGACGATCATCTCCGTCCGGGGGTGCTCGCCGTCCACCCGCCTGGTCGCTCCGGTGTCGGAACTCATGGCGCCACTCCTACCGCGGCCTCCAGTTGTGACAGAGACCGCTCTGTCAGAGGTATCAACGCTTCGATGTCCGGTATTACTTCCCCACCGGCCACATATCCGAAGCCGACTCGGTCGGCATACGAGCACACCGTGACGTTGAGAGCCATCCCGTCGTACACGATCGACACGGGGTAGATCTCCTCGAGGTGGGCGCCGTTCCAGTACAGCTCGGTGCGCGGGCCGGGCACGTTGGAGATCGGGAGGTTGTAGCCGGGCCGCACCCTCGGGTCGAACGGGAGCATCGGGACCAGAATGGTCGGCAGGATGCTCGGAGCTGCCACCAGCAGCGACGGCACCGGCCCCAGCGACGCGACGCGCTCCTTGGCCACCTGCATCGACCGGTGGATCAGGCCCAGCCGGTCGGCCGGATCGGCGAGGTCGGTGCCCAGGGTGCACACCGCGGTTCCGAACGCATTGCCCGCCGTCCCGCCGTCCTCCCGCCCGCGTACCGAGACCGGGCAGATCGCCACCAGGGAGTCACCGGGCAGTTCGTCGTGCTCGGCGAACCACGAGCGCAACGCCCCGGCCACAACGGCCGTGACGACGTCGTTGCCGGTCACCCCCGCCGCGTGCTGGATCGCGCGCAGCCGCGCCTTCGGCCAGCCGGCGGCCGCGAAGGTGCGGCCGGCTCCGAGAGGGCCGTTGAGCCGGGTGCGGGGCGCCGCGAACGGCAGCACGGTGGTGTCGGTGGTCAGGCCCTGCACCGTGGAGCGGACCTGCCCTTCGACGGTCCGACGGACCAGACCCATCCCGGAGGCGACCGTCCCGACGGCCGAGCGGGCCAGGGCGAGCGGGGTGGGAAGCCCGCCGTGCGCGGACCCGGGCCGGTCCCGCCCGCCGGTGGCGAAGAACGGGGACATCGACCGACGATCGGGGTCCGGCGACATCGACTCCTCGATCATCCGCAGGCCCGCGATCCCGTCGAGGACCGCATGGTGGACCTTGATGTAGAGCGCGTACCGGCCGTCGGGAAGGCCGTCGACGAGGTGTGCCTCCCACATCGGGCGGGAGCGGTCGAGGGGCTCGGCATGCAACGCACCCACCAGCTGCCACAGCTCGTCCCGTCCGGCGCCCGGCGGCAGCGACGCCCGCCGCACGTGGTAGCTCAGGTCGATGTCGTCCACGTCGCGCCAGGCCCACCACCCGCCGGTGTCCACTCCCCGGTGCGCCCGGCGCCGCAGCACCGGATCCACCTCGCCGCCCCGGCCGAGGGCGTCCCGGTACGCGTCGTCGACGAACCGCGGGCCGGCATCCTCGGGCGGGTCGAGGATCAGCACCACCGCGACGTGCATGGGGTTGGCCAGCAGCTCCGCCGTCATGAGAACGGCGTCGATCGGGTCCATCAGACCCACATGCTCACCCCGCTTCCACGTGTCTGTGTGGCTTCGGTCACGGTAACTCGAGCGGGACGCGTCGCGGGCCGGGACGGCCGGTCGCGCACGCGCAGGCCCGTGCCGGGTGCGGAGAATGGGTGTAAGGATGGACGACATGACCATCGTGGAGCATTCCCGGGCTCGGCACTCGGGCATCGACCTGACCCACCTCGACGAGAGCACCCGAGCGCAGGACGATCTGTTCGAGCACGTCAACGGGCGCTGGCTCGCCGAACACGAGATCCCCGCCGACCGGGCCCTCGACGGCGCGTTCCGCACGCTGTTCGACAAGGCCGAGGTCGACGTCCGTACCCTCATCGAGGAGGCGGCCGCGTCCTCGGCCGAGCGGGGCACCGACGCGCAGCGCATCGGCGACCTGTACGCGAGCTTCCTGAACACGGAGGCCGTGGAGGCGGCGGGGCTGAGCCCGATCGCCGGCGAGCTGGCCGCCGTGGCGGACGCCGCGGACCGGGCCGAGCTCGCGGCCGTGCTCGGGCGGCTGCAACGTGTCGGGGTCGGCGGCGCCGTCGCGCACTACGTCGACACCGATGCGAAGAACTCGTCGCGCTATCTGATGCACACGACGCAGTCCGGCCTCGGCCTGCCCGACGAGTCGTACTACCGCGAGGACGGCCACGCCGAGATCCGGGCGCAGTACGTCGCGCACATCGGGCGCATGTTCGAGCTGGCGGGCATCGGGCACGACCCGCAGCGGGTCCTCGACCTCGAAACCCGGCTGGCGGCCGGGCACTGGGACGTGGTCAAGCGGCGCGACGCCGACCTGTCCTACAACCTGGTGACATTCGAGGCGCTGACCTCCGATCGGCCCGGCTTCGACTGGCGCGGCTGGATCGACGCGCTCGGCGCCACCGAGGAGCAGTGGGCCGAGATCGTGGTCCGCCAGCCGGACTTCCTCGACACGTTCGCGCGGCTGTGGGCCGACGCGCCCCTCGAGGACTGGAAGGCTTGGGCCACCTGGCGGGTCCTGCACGCCCGCGCGCCGTACCTCACCGAGGCGCTCGTCGCCGAGAACTTCGCGTTCTACGGCCGCACCCTGACCGGCGCGCAGGAGATCCGCGACCGGTGGAAGCGCGGCGTGGCGCTCGTACAGGACCTGCTCGGCGAGGCCGTCGGCAAGCTGTATGTGGAACGGCACTTCCCGGCCGAGGCCAAGGCCCGCATGCAGCACCTCGTCGCCAACCTGCAGGAGGCGTACCGGCGCAGCATCGCCGATCTGGAGTGGATGAGCCCGCAGACCCGCGAGGCGGCGCTGCGCAAGCTGGAGAAGTTCACCCCCAAGATCGGCTACCCGGACAAGTGGCGGGACTACTCGGCCGTGACGATCGACGCGGGCGATCTGGTCGGCAACTACCGCAGCGGCTACGCCGCCGAGTACGACCGCGACCTGGCCAAGCTCGGTGGGCCGGTGGACCGCGACGAGTGGTTCATGACGCCGCAGACCGTCAACGCCTACTACAACCCGGGTATGAACGAGATCGTGTTCCCTGCCGCGATCCTGCAACCGCCGTTCTTCGACCTGCACGCCGACGACGCCGCCAACTACGGCGGGATCGGCGCCGTCATCGGCCACGAGATCGGGCACGGCTTCGACGATCAGGGCGCCAAGTACGACGGCGACGGCAATCTCGAGAACTGGTGGACCGACGACGATCGCACCGAGTTCGGCAAGCGCACCGCGGCGCTGATCGCGCAGTACGACGAGTTCGAGCCGAAGGCGCTCGCCGGCCATCGCGTCAACGGCAGCTTCACCATCGGCGAGAACATCGGCGACCTCGGCGGGCTGTCCATCGCACTGAAGGCGTACGAGATCGCACTCGACGGTGCCGAGGCGCCCGTGATCGACGGCCTCACGGGCCTGCAGCGGGTGTTCTTCGGCTGGGCGCAGGTGTGGCGGACCAAGGTCCGCGACGAGGAGGCGCTGCGCCGGCTCGCCGTGGACCCGCACTCGCCGCCGGAGTTCCGCTGCAACGGGGTGGTGCGCAACATCGACGCCTTCTACGAGGCGTTCGACGTGCGTCCCGGCGATGCGCTGTATCTCGCGCAGGAGGAGCGCGTGCGGATCTGGTGAGCCGGACGCCGGTGCGCCGCGCCCCCCGACGGGGCGGCGTACCGGCGCCCGACTAGGAGCGCGAGGCCTGAGGTACCGAGATCCCGCGCGAGCCGAACCAGGCCATCGGGTCCATCTTGGCGCCGCCCGGCTGCCACACCTCGAAGTGCAGGTGCGGCCCGGTGGACTGGCCTCGGTTGCCCATCGTGGCGATCACGTCGCCCGCCCGCACCTGCTGGCCGACGGACACGAGCGACTCGTTGATGTGCCCGTAGACGCCGATGGTGCCGTCGTCCTGCTGGATGCGAACCCACAGCCCGAAGCCGGAGGCGGGACCGGATTCGATCACGGTGCCGTCGGTGACCGACTTGATCGGCGTGCCGATGGCGTTGGCTATGTCGATGCCGTTGTGCGCCGTGCCCCAGCGGGGCCCGAAGCCGGAGGTCAGCGCCCCGACGGTCGGGAAGACCGCGCTCGGGCGGCTCGCGAGTTCCCGTGCGATCCGCTCGGACTCCTGCTGGGCGAGGCGTTCGGCCTCCTGCTGGGCGAGGCGCTCCGCCTCGCGCTGGCGCTCCGCGGCCTCCGCGGCGAGGCGCGCGGCCTCCCGCTCGGCGGCGCGCTGCAACTGGTCGACGTACCGGTCGGTGCCGGCGTCCGGAAGCTGCAGCACCTGCGGTGCCGTCGAGAGTCCGACCGTCGGCTGCTGCCGCTCGGGGGCGGCCTCGGCCCGGGGTTGGCCGGGCGCCGCCTGGGCCGCGGCGCTGCCGGCCGCGAGCACGGCGCCGACCGCCAGGGGGATGGTCAGCAACCGGCGCGCGGGCCCGGTCCGGGTCGAGCGCCGGTGGGCCCCACGCCGGGGCGCCACGGGTTCGGAAGCTTCGCTGGAGTTGTCACCATCGTGGCGGGCGTACGGGGCCAATCTGCTGTCCTCGACGTTCGAGCGGTCCGTTTAATAACGGATTGATCACGGTCGAGTCACAGATTAGCGCATAGCCCCGCCGGTGGGTAGCCGCTCCCAGCGGACCGAATGTCACAGGCGTTCCGCTCCGCGATCCAAATGTGACATTCGGCCCACTAGGAAGGGGTCGCCGGCTCGCGCACCAGCCGCTGGTACGAGACCCGCCACAACCACTCGACCGGCCCCTGCCGATACCGCCGCAGCCACCAGCTCGCCGTGACGACCAGCACCGCACACACCAGCAGGTACACCGCGACGGTGAACGGCACCCGCAGCGACGGATCAACTCTCGCCGCCAGCCCGAGGCCCCAGCCGTAGCACAGCGCAGAGGCGAGAACGTTCTGCGCGACGTAGCAGCTCAACGCGGTCCGGCCGATGCGTTCCAGTCCGGTCGCGACCACCCCCGCCCGCCGTGGCGTCGCGTGGAACTGCGCGATCCAGGCGAGCAGGCCGACCGCGACGAACGGGGCCACGCCGTAGCGGGCGACCAGCACACCGGCCTCACCGCCGCACAATCCCACGACCGCGTCGACCGGGGCGGCGACCGCCCCGAGCAGCATCAGCTTCCGCCGCAGCACCCGGCTGCCCGGATCGAAGATTCCCGCCTCGTACAGCGCGGCACCGGCGAGGAACATCGCGATCGTCATCGGGATCACGAAGATCACCTCGGCCCGGAACGCGCCGACGTTCTCGGCCCGGAACACCACCAGATCCCACCAGCTGCCGGTGGCGAACACGTCGGTGGCCGGGGCGGTGGGCGCCCCGGAGTCCGGCTCGGCCGCGATCGCCGCCACCAGTGCGGTGAGCAGCAGCACGTGCGCGGCGGACGCGGCGACGGCCACCCACAGCCGCGCCCGTACCGATGCGACGACGAGACCGCACACGAGCATCGACACCAGTGCGTAACCCATGAGGATGTCGAATTCGGCGACGAGCAGGTAGTGGAGCGCGCCGTCGAGCAACAGCAGCGCGGCACGCACCCGGTACCCGCCCGGCCACCGCCGTCCCGCCCGTCGCGCCGACGCCGCCTGGATCGCCAGACCGATCCCGAACATCAAGGTCAGCAACCCCAGGAACTTGCCCTGGGCGAGTTGCATGAGGATCCGCTGGGGCCACGGCTCGGAACCGAGCGTGTTCAGGTAGCCGACGATGCCGGCCGGGTCGGTCAAGATCCAGATGTTCGTGCCGAGCGTGCCCAGGATGGCGATGCCGCGCGCGACGTCGAGCGCCACGATGCGCCCGGGCCGGGTCGTCGTCTCGGTTGCCGTCATGACTTCGACTCTGACGCGAGGCGGTCGCCGGCGCGTCGGCCATCCGACGGACCGGGTGTCCTCCCTCCGGAGGAGGCGACCTACCTGCCCGCGATCTGCCGGGCGACGAACGCGGCGTGCAACCGCGAATCCACCCCCAGCTTCGCCAGGACCCGGGAGACGTGGGTCTTGACGGTGGTGGCGCCGATGTTCAGGCGCTCGGCGATCTGCTGGTTCGCCAGGCCCTCACCGAGGCAATCGAGCACCTCGCGTTCCCGGTCCGTGAGCAGGTCCACGCCGGTCGGCGGCGGCACCGGTTCGGCGGCACCGGCGGCCAGGCCCGCGATGACGGTGCGGGTCACCTGCGGGGACAGCACGCCGTCGCCGTGGGCCACCCGCCGGATACCGTCGGTCAGTTCCTGCGCGGAGGCCGACTTCAACAGGAAGCCCGCGGCGCCGGCGCGCAGCGCACCCAGGACGTACTCGTCGACGTCGAAGGTCGTGAGGACGAGCACCTGGGTATCGCTCGTCTCGCGGATCCGGCGAGTGGCCTCGATGCCGTCGGTGCCCGGCATGCGGATGTCCATGAGCACCACGTCCGGCCGCAGCGCCCGCACCTGACGCACGGCGACGTCGCCGTCGGCGGCCTCGCCGACCACCTCGAGATCGGAGGTCGCGGACAGGATCATCGCCAGCCCCGCGCGGATGGCTCCGTGGTCGTCGGCGAGCAGCACCCGGATCACGACGGCACTCCCGGACGCAGCGGCAGCGACGCCCCCACGACCCACGTCCCGTCGGACGGACCCGCACGGAACCGGCCACCGAGAAGTTCGGTGCGTTCCCGCATGCTCGCCAGGCCCCGGCCGCCCGACGGCGTGCGCGGCGCGGCAACCGTTCCGTCGGGGAGCGGGTTGCGCACGGTCACCTCCAACCGGTCGCCGCGCGCGTCCAGCGACAGCTCGACGGGGACGCCGGGCGCGTGCTTGGCGGCGTTGGTCAGGGCCTCCTGGACGATGCGATAGGCGGCGTGGTCGACGGCGACGGGCAGCTGCCGCCCCGGACCCGACCGGCGGACGTGGACGACGGTGCCCCCGGCGTGGGCCGAGTCGACGAGCTTGCCGAGGTGGGCCAGCCGCCCGGGCGCGGTCGTCTCGCCGAGGACGGGCCGGTCCCGCAGTAGTCCGATCATCTCCCGCATCTCCTCGAGCGCGTCGACGCTGTTGCTCCGCACCGATTCGAGCACGGCGTGCAGCGCCTCCATCCGGCGGGCCGTCGGCGACGACGCATCGCGGGAGAGGCCCAGCGCGGCCTCGGACTGGATCGCGATCGCCGACAGGTGCCCGGCGACGACGTCGTGCAGATCGCGGGCCATGCGGTTGCGCTCGGCCGCCACGGCGGCCCGCCGGTCGAGTTCGGCGATCGTGGTGACGGCCTCGGCGCGGGCGCGTTCGGCGTCGGCGACGTCCTTGTGCAACCGGACCGCGCGCCCCCACCACAGCGGAGTGCCGACGAACGCGGACAGCGCAATCGCCGTGAGCACCAGCAGCTGCCAGTTCCCGGTGACGACGTAGACGACCCCGAAACAGGCCGCGGAGAGCGCGGAGGCAAGGCCGAGCAGCGCCCGTGCCTGCCGCTCGGTGCCGTAGCGGACGCCGGCGTAGAGCAGGTCGGAGTAGACGAGCCACACGGGCAGGGACGGCCCGAGCAGGAGGTCGATGCCCAGCGGCACCGCACCGAGCACGAGTGCCGCCACCGGCCGCCGCACCCGGAGCACCGCTGCGCCGCACACGGCCGCCAGCAGGCCGATACGCACGGCCGCCGGAGCCTCCACCCTGACGGGGGCGAGTTCGTACAGACCTGCGGACAGCAACAGCAGCCCGAGCAGGAACTCGGCCACCGCGATACACCAGCCCTGCGCGGTGACGGAGAGAGACGACCAACGCGGCACCCGTTCATCACAGCACAGGCGCGCGGCCGGTTCGTCCTCCCGACGGAGGACCCCGCCTCGTTCCGAAGACCGACGACACGCGTGCGGTGACCGCCGAGCATCGAGCCATGGACCTCGCTCTCCTGGGCACGCTCGCGGTGCTGGCGCTCGTGGACAGCACCAGTCTCGGCACCCTCGTCGTGCCGCTGTGGTTGCTCACCGTGCCGGGCCGGCCCCCCGTACGCCGCCTGCTGGTGTACCTGCTGTCGATCGCCGCGTTCTACTTCGTCGTCGGACTCGTGCTGATGTCCGCGGGCCGGAGCGGCGCCGCGGCGCTCGCGCGGTGGAGCGACACGACGGCGTGGAACTGGGCGCAACTCTCGGTGGGCGCGGCTCTGTTCGCGGTGAGCTGGCGATTCGACTCGGGGAAGGCGCGGGTTGCGGGCCGCGGGAGCCGGCTGCGGCACTGGCGCTCCCAAGCCCTCGAGCGGCAACGGACGGCGTCCGGTGTGGCAGTGCTCGCGCTCGGTGCCGGGACCGTCGAGGTCGCCACGATGCTGCCGTACCTGGCAGCGATCGGGACGATCGTGGCGACGGGACTGCCGGCCGCCACCGGCGCCGGCCTGCTCGCCGGGTACTGCGCGGTGATGGTGCTGCCGGCCCTGCTGCTGGTGGTGGGCCGGCTCGTCGTGCACCGGCGGATCGACCCGCTGCTGCGACGTCTCGACGAGTTCACCGCCCGGCACGCCGACTCGGCGCTGGGATGGGTGCTGGGTATCGCCGGGTTTCTGATCGCGCGGGATGCGGCGGCGGCCCTGTTCCTCGCGGGCTGAGGAGGTCTCCGGGCCGGATCTCCTGCCCGGCGGCCACCTCGCTCAGCCGTCCGCCACCTCACGCGACGACGCGCCGTCGGAGGCCCGGACGCGGGCCCGGTCGGCCAGCACCGTGTCCAGCCAGTCGAACATCCGCTGATCGGTGAGGCTGCGAGCGAGGGGCTGGCAGTGGAAGTTGGCACCCTCCGCCGCGGTGAACGACGCCAGTTCCTTCGCCCCGCGCAGCCGGTCGGCGAGCTGCCGGGACTGGCCGGGCCAGAACTGCTCGTCCTCGGGGTCGGTGACGAACAGCGGCGTCGTGATCGACTCGGGGAGATCGCCGAGCCGGTACTTCAGCACCTCGGTGAGGGTGTCGAAGTACGAGTCCATCCTGCGGTAGGGGCGGGCCCGGAACCGCCACGTGCGCTCGAGCCGGCCCGACAGCCGCATGCCGAAGGCCATGTCGCGATCGAACTTCTCCCGGTCGCCCTTCTCGAGCAACTCGATCATGTTCTTGGGCATGTGGGCAAGCCACGACGCGGACACGTCGACCACCCCCGGATCGGCGATTGCCGCCGCGATCCGGTGCTCGAAGGCCAGTGCGCGCGGCACCCAGTATCCGGCCTGACTGATCCCGTAGAGGGCGATGCGCGAGCCGTCGACCTCCGGGTACCGGAGGAGGAAGTCCACGATCGGCGTGATCACGGCCTCCCAGTCGTGCCGGAACGGCACGCCGCGCTCGAACAGCATGGACTGCTGGCCGGGACCGTCGAAGAACAGCACGTTGTAGCCGCGGGCGAGGGCCCCGGCCCCGGCGGCGGTCCACAGGCTGCTGATGGGCCCGTCGCTGCCGTTGTTCAGGATCAGGGTGGGGCGTGGTTCGCGGGTCTCCTCGCCGAGCGGCCGCAGCAGGTAGCCCGGCAGGAAGCCGTCCTCGTAGGGAATGTCCACCCGCTCGGCCGGGTGCGGGGTGGTCTCGACGAACCGGTCCCACGCCGCCCGGTGCTGCCGAAACGTCGGCAGCAGCGGGCCGTCGTCGGCCAGACCGTCCACGGAGTTGACCGCGGTAGCGAAATACGTTGCGGCACGCAGATATGCGCCCGCGGCGCTGACGACGTGCCCGGCCTCGACGGAGGCATCGGCGAGCCCCCGGACGCGACTGCCGAGCGCCACCCAGGCCTCGAACCACTTCTCGTGATCCTTCTCGCCGATCGGGGCGATGGTGGCGAGTACCTCCCCCACGTCCGCCGCACCGTGCACGGCCTGTCCGAGCAGGAACCGGACCTCGAAGTCGAAGTCCTCGTCGCGGTAGAAACCTGCGGTGAACGCCTGGTGCGGATGCGCAAAGAAGGATGCAGGCATGTGGGCTCCCTCGGGCGGTGGCGGGGCACACCCACCGTACGCCCGAACCGGTCGTTCGGCTCGATATCCGACTTCCGCCCGTCACAGGCGGTGCAGTTCCACCTCGTGCAGTCCGCCGTCGGCGACGGTCGCGGTCACGAAGGTGCAGAACGGTTGGCGCCGACGGTCGGTCGGTGACCCCGGGTTGAGCAGGCGCAGCCCCGTCGCCGTGGTGGTGTCCCACGGAATGTGGCTGTGCCCGAACACCAGAACGTCGGTGTCGGGATGAGCGGCCGACATCCGCCCGTCCCGGCCTGCCGAGGCTCCGGTCTCGTGGACGACGGCGAAGCGCACATCCTCCAGCGTCACGCGTGCGATCTCGGGCATCCGGCCCCGCAATTCCGCACCGTCGTTGTTGCCCCAGCACGCGACCAACCGTCCGGCCCGCTCGGACAATGCGTCGAAGAACGCGACCTCGACCCAGTCGCCGGCGTGCAGCACCACGTCGGCGTGATCGACCTCCTCCCACACCCGGGCCGGCAGGTCCCTCGCACGCGCAGGGATGTGGGTGTCGGCCAGCAGCAGCAACCTCATGCGACCAGTGTGCCGCCCGGGACGGACCACCCCGCCCGCCCGCCCGCCCCGAACGATTCTCGTCGCGCTCGGCGCCGAGGTTTCGCCCGTCCCCCACCGGGCACCCAGCCCCGGAGGACACGACGAAGGGTGCCCGCGGCGGACGCCGGGCGCCACCGGGAGGAACAGCATGGCCAACGTCGCCGACGGGATAGTCGACCGGCTCCGGGCCTGGGGCGTCCACCGCGTCTTCGGCTACGCCGGAGACGGGATCGACCCGATCCTGGCCGCCCTGGATCGGGCGGCCGAGCACATCGAGCTCGTCACCGCCCGGCACGAGGAGATGGCGGCCTTCATGGCCACCGGGCACGCGAAATACACCGGGGAGGTAGGAGTGTGCCTCGCCACCCAGGGACCCGGAGCGGTGCATCTGCTCACCGGCCTCTACGACGCCAAGCTGGACGGCAAACCGGTGGTGGCGATCGTCGGACACGTGGTGACGACGGCCCAGGGCAGCGGCTACCAGCAGGAAGTCGCGCTGCCCACGCTGTTCAAGGACGTGTGCGCCCAGTACGTGCAGACCCTCGATACCCCCGAACAACTCGGCGCGGTGCTCGACAACGCCTTCCGCACCGCACGGGCGACCTCCAGCCCGACGTGTGTGATCGTCCCGCACGACGTGCAGCAGGCCGACGTCGCCGGGGAGGAGCACGCCCACGGCGTGGTCCCCAGCGCCGCGACGGTCGCGGTCCCGCGGGTGCTGCCCACCGACGCCGATCTCGACCGGGCCGCCGACCTGCTCAACGCCGGGCGACGGGTCGCGCTGCTCGTCGGCCAGGGCGCATACGGCGCGGCCCCGGAAATCGGCGAGGTCGCGGAGCTGCTCGGCGCCGGCGTCACGACGTCGCTGCTCGGCAAACCGGTGATCGACGAGTCCCGGGACTGGGCCTGCGGTGTCATGGGACACCTCGGCACGACCGCCTCTGCGGACCTGACGGCCGGATGCGACACCCTGCTGATCGTGGGCAGCAACGATCCGTGGACGGAGTTCTATCCCGCCCCGGGACAGGCACGTGCCGTGCAGATCGACATCGCCGCCCGCAACCTCGGCGCCAAGTATCCCGTCGAGGTGCCCCTAGCCGGGGACGCCCGCGAGACCCTGCGCGCCCTGCTGCCCCGGCTGCACCGGACCGCCGGACCGTGGCGCCGCGACGTCGAGCAGATGGTCCGGAACTGGCGGCGGATCGCCGCCGCACGGTGCACGGAGCCCCCGGACGGTCTCGATCCGCAGGCCGTCGTCCTCGATCCGCAGGCTGTCGTCGCAGCCCTGTCCGACCGGCTCCCGGCGGACGCCCAGGTGGCGGTGGACGTCGGATCGGTCGTGTATTGGTACGCGCGTTTCCTGCGACTGCCGCCGGGAGTGCCGGCGCACCTGTCGAGCACGCTCGCCTCGATGGGGTCCGCGATGCCGTACGGACTGGCCGCCAAGCTCGCCCATCCGGATCGTCCGGTGATCGCCCTGGCCGGGGACGGCGCCATGCAGATGAACGGCATCTCGGAGCTGATCACCCTTGCCCACCGCTGGCGAGACTGGGCCGATCCGCGCTTCGTCGTCCTCGTCCTCGACAACGGCGACCTCACCGAAGTGTCCTGGGAGCAGAGGGAAATGGAGGGCGACGCCCGCATCCCCGCCTCGCAGACCGTCCCGCCCTTCCCCTATGCCGACTACGCCCGGCTGCTCGGCCTGGAGGGCATCCGGGTCGATCGCCCCGAGGACGTCGACGGGGCGTGGCACACTGCCCTGACCGCCGACCGTCCGGTGCTGATCCAGGCGGTCGTCGATCCGGCTACCCCGCTGCTGCCGCCGCGCGCCTCTGCGGACAAGGTCGAGAAGATGCTCCAGGCCCTCGAGCGGGAAGGCGCGCACACGGCCGCACAGCGGCTGCGGCGGCAGCGCGAGCAGGAAGCCGAGAACTGACGGCGGCGGTTCCCCGGCCCGAAGGGCCTCCACCGGGCGTCGACGGGGCCGCTTCCGGGTATACCCCCGTAACGGCAACGGAGGACAGCGCAGTGGATCGGTGTACATGAGGGCCTCGTTCGATCAACAGTTACGCGACCTCACCGGCAGGCTCCGCGGTCTCGCCGAGCTCGCGGCGAAGGCCCTGGAGCTGTCGACGCGTGCGCTGCTCGACGGCGACGTGGCCGCGGCCGAGGAGGCGCTCGATCTCGGCGAGCAGATCGACACGTTGCACACCGAGTGCAGCGAGCGGGCCGTGGCGATCCTGGCGTTGCAGCATCCGGTGGCCGGCGATCTCCGGTTCGTCTTCTCGGCGGTGCGGATGAGCAGCGATCTGGCGCGGATGGGCCAGCTCGCCCTGCACATCGCGCGGGCAGCCCGGCGGCGCACCCCCGGAGAGCTCGCCCCCGACGAGGTCCGGGACGACATCGCCCGGATGGGCGAACTCACGGCCTGCATGGCGCGCGGACTGTGTGACGTCTTCACGGAGGCGAATCTGGAGCTGGTCACCCGGGTCCGGAGCACCGACGCGGAACTCGACGCCGTCCACGCCCGTCTGCTCGGGACGCTCCGGGACCCGGCGTGGACGCACGGCGTGACCCCCGCCGTCGACCTCGCCCTGGTGGCACGCTTCTACGAACGCTTCGGGGACCAGGCCGTGGACGTGGCCGAACGGGTCATCTTCCTGATCACCGGGCGGCGCCCCGACGGCGATCCAGCTCCACCCGAGCGGCCCTGAGAATGTGCCCGGGCCGGTCCGGGTTCACGGTCCGTTCGAGGTCGGCGACGAACTCCTCCAGGCGCTCCGTGGGCCACGATTCGAGTCCCGCGCCCGTGCGTTCGGGATAGGCGGCGTGGACGACGTCGAGAATCCGGTGTGCGAGCCGGCGCGCGTCCGCCACGCCGAGGCGGTGGGTCGTGCCGTCGACGGTGACATCCAGCCCGTCGCCGGTGTCGGTCACGGCAAAGGTCGTCATGGGTGCACCTCCTGTGCTCACCGGTCATGACGTTACTCGAGGTGAGCGCCCGTCGACCACCGATCGGCGTGGAGGGGACGACGAGTGGGTACAGGCCCTGCATGAGTATTCCTGCACCCGAGAGACTTGCGATCGTCACCGGAGCCGATTCGGGAATCGGAAAAGCCACCGCCGAGGTGCTGGCCTCGGAGGGATTCGACGTAGGCATCACGTTCCACACCGACGAGGCCGGGGCCCGGAACACCCGGGACGGGATCGAGGAGCGCGGACAGCGCTGCTTCGTCGTCCGCCAGGACCTGACCAGTCCGGACACCGCCGACGTCGTCGACACGCTCGCCGAGAAGCTCGGCGGCCTGGGCGTTCTGGTCAACAACGCCGGAACCGGGCACATGGACCGGATCCTCGACCTGAGCTACGACACGTGGCGGGAGGTTCTCGCGACCGACCTCGAGGGTCCGTTCCTGTGCGCTCAGCGCGCCGCCCGGCGGATGATCGCGGGCGGCCGCGGTGGCCGGATCATCAACGTCACGAGTGTGCACGAGCACATCCCCCGGCTCGGCGCCGCCGCCTACTGCAGCGCCAAGGCCGGCCTGGGCATGCTCACCAAGTGCCTCGCACTCGAGCTGGGACGGCACGGCATCCTCGTCAATGCGATTGCGCCGGGCGAGATCTCGACCCCGATGACGGGCATGGACGAATCCCAGGCATATCGTGAGGACCGCCCCGGCAACCCGGTCGGCCGGCCCGGGCACGTCAACGAGATCGCGTCGGCCATCGCATTTCTCGCGTCGCCGCGCTCGTCGTACCTCACGGGCGGCTCGATTCCCGTCGACGGTGGACTGATGCTCATGGCGGCACACGGCCACGACATGGCCGGGGAGAGCTGGCGCGAGATCTGAGATCGCACCGACTGGATCTCGCCGGTGCCGGGCCGAGGGCACGACGAGGCCGCGTCGGCGCCTCTACGCGAGTCGCTCGATGTCCGGCAGCTGCCACGTCTTGTCGAACCACGGTGCGAGGGGACCGTACAGCCGGAACATGGCCCACCAGCTCTTGCCGGGAACGGTCTGGATCCAGTTGTGACCGTCCTCGGGCGGTTCGGGACCGAAGTGGACGTCGACGGAGCCGTCCTCGTTCGTGGTGAAATCGCGGTCCTGGCTCGTCACCGACGGCCACTCCTGTCCGGTCTGCAGCATGGACCGGGTCTGGGTGTCGTAGGCGAGGATCGACCAGAAGTCGCCGGCCGGAACGTTCGCAGGGACGCGGAGCCGGTAGGTCCGGCCGCCGTCGAACGGGGCGCCGTCGGCGTCGACGCAGGCGACGACGTACTGGGATCCGGTGCCGATCCTCTCGACGTCCTCTGCCGGACTCACGCCGGTCACCGAGAAGTTGAACTGAGCGGCGGCGTCGAGCAGGGCGACCCCGTCCTCCTCGAACCGATGACCACCGAGGAAGAATGCGCGCCAAGTACTGCCCGGGTAGCGGTAGGCCTCCGGCTGCCGGAACCGGTAGGTGAGGGCGCGACCGGTGGCGTCACCCACCGCGGCGGCTTCGGTGAGGATCGCGCGCATGCGCTCGTCGGGGACGAACGGCCTGCCGCGCCGGATGCCGATCGAGGCGAAGAATCCCAGGGTGAGCGGATCGGACGACTCGGGCGGCTCCGACTGCACCACCTCGTCGAGCATTTCCCACGCCCGGAAGTCGGCCGGGGGGACGCCGACCATGGGTTCGGGCGACACGTTCACGAACCGCATGGACGGCGGACGGTCCGCGAGCGCGAGGGGGTAGGCCCGGGTCTTGTCCTTGATGACCTCGACGGCGGGGTGGGGATCGCCGTGCTCGTCGAGGAAGCCCCGAACGAACAGCACCATGCCGAAGCTGTTGGTCCGCACCACGAAGTAGCCGCCGGGGACCTCACCGTCGTAGCCGGGGGGCAGCAGCAGGTAGGCGCCGCCCCGGCCCTTGTCGGGTCCGGTCAGGCCGACGTCGACCACCCAGCGTCCCCAGCTGTCGTCGATCGCGCCCAGCACGCCGGGCGGCGCCTCGATCACGAGCGGACCGTCGTGCAGGTCGATCCAGATGGCGGTGTACGACGTGCTCGTGTTCGCCGTGAGCCACACGGTGCGCGGATGCATCAGGTCTTCGAAGACGTACGCCGTCGAGTTCACCGGGCCCCACTCGAGGAGCGCGCTGCGCATCGCCGCCATGTTCAGCGCGGGCAGAGCCAGCAGGTACGCCTGCACGGCACGCTGAAAGTCCAGGTTGTCGAACAACGTCCGGACCGTCGCGTCGTCCGGGAAGCCGTCGAAGAACCGCAACGTGCCCAACCGGGTGTGAACCTCGTCGGGCGACTCGATGCCGGCCGGGATGGGGGTCGCCGTCGTATCAGTCATCGCCAGCCTCCTCGTCACGATGCCGCCGACTCCGACGCTACGAATCACATCACCGGCTCTCTAGGGTCCAAAGCCCATAGCTCGCCCCCAGGGACGACCGAAGTCAGCGGCTTCTCCTGGACCCGTCATCCAGGAACCTTCGCCATTGTGGCCACGGCGCCGCCCCGGACCGGGTGCCGCCGTACCCAGCACACCTGTGTCAGTCGAGGTTGCCCTCGGAGGTGGATCGCAGTTACTCGGAGATGGGCAGGCACATCCGGACCTCGGTACCGTGCGGGTGGTTGGGCAGGTACCGGATGCTGCCCCCGTGTCGCTCGACGATGTGCTCCGAGATGATCAGGCCGATCCCGGAACTGTCCTGCTTGGCCGAGAAGGCCCCGGAGGCCAGACGGTTTCCCGAGGCACCGTCCATCCCTCGTCCCTGGTCGAGAACGGAGACGCAGGCCCACTCACCCCGCCGGGCCGTCCGGACTGTCAGCTCCTTGACAGAAGTCGAGGGCAACACGATCTCGTCGATCGCGTTGAAGCAGAGGTTGATGACCACCTGCCCGATCAGCACGCTCTCTCCTTCCACCGGCAACGGGGAACGGGACCTGTCGATCGATATGTGCACGCCCCGCTCGGCTGCCCGCAGACGAACGAAGTACAAACTCTCCTCGACCGTCTCGTTGAGGTCTATGGCAGCCTTGGTGCTCTCGATCCGCCGCACGTAGCGCTTCACGGAGGACACGATTTCCGCCGCCCGGCCGAGCTGCTTCTCCATCCTGTCCAACCCGTAGCTCAGCGCCTCGGGGTCGAGGGATCGGTCGGAGATGCGCGCCTTGAGGCCGCTCAGATAGTTCGTCGAGGCGGCGAGGGGCTGCCCGAGTTCGTGAGCGAGGATCATGGCCATGTCACCCATCGCGTTGTACCGGCTGAGGTACTGGAGGTTGGCCTCCTGATACGCATGCCGGCGTTCCCACTCCACGCGATCCGTCACGTCACGGATCGTCAGCACCCGGGACGTCATTCCGTCGTGCACCACGGCCTCGAGAAAGCCTGCCAGCCAGGTGGTGCTGCCGTCGCTCTTCTCGATCTCCTGCATGATGCCCACCGGCCCGGCCGCCGCGTCCAATTTGGCGACGACGGGCTCGGCGGTCAGGCGAGGCTCACACCGGCCCAGATCCTCCAGGTACACACCGGACAGTTCGTCCGGCGTTCTGCCGAAGAGCTGGGCCGCGAGCGGCGAGATGTCCTCGATGCAGTTCATCTCGTCGAGCACCACGATGCCCGCCGACGTGTGCGTCATGATGCGCTGTAGGGACTGCGACACCCAGCTGAGCTCCTCCTGGAGCTCCACCTCTTCGGCGATGTTGCGGAACTCGACCATCACGACCTGCCCGTCCTGGAAGGTCAGGAGCGAGGCGACCGCATCTGCCAGGAATTCCTGACCGTCCTTGGTCCGGTACTTCCACTGTCTGCGGCTCGAGCCGTGTACGACCGCGTCCTGCAACCACGCCACCCCGACCGAGCGCCGGTACTGACGCTCCTGGCTGCTCATGTGGTGGGCCTTCAACGGTCGCAGTTCGTCGAGGGTGAAACCGAACATCCGGCACGCGGCGGGGTTGGCCCAGAGGATGTTCTTGGACGCGGCCTCGTGGATGAGGATCCCTGTTTCCGTCTTCTCCACCATCTCCTGGAAGTCGCGGCCTGTCGGGAACATCGATCCTCACCTCCGGGTGCCGTGACGGTTCATTGTCGACCCACGAGCGGCGGATCGACCATAGGGGAATGCTTTATGACCGGCGGAGGAAATCCCGATACCGCCTCGTCCGAACCTTTCCTAGCGTTTTCCTCAGCGCGACACGACGAGGTGGATGGAGACGACGATGGCGATCCGGAGCACGATGAAACCAGTGCAGGCGGCAGCGGTGGGCCCTGCCCGGGAGAAGGCCTTCGAGGACGCCCTCGCCGTGCTGCTGGACCGGCGCGACGAGTTCAACCGGCAACGATTCGTGCCGAAGGACTTCATCGCGCTCTTGAAGCAGGCCGGACTCTACCGCGCGTCGACCCCGGCACGGTTCGGCGGAGAACCGATGGCCCCGTCCTCCTTCATGAGGCAGGTCGAGCGGATTTCCGCGGTGGATCCGGCCACCGGGTGGGTGGCAAGCTTCGGATCCTCGCTCGTGTACTTCGCAGCCCTGCCGGTCGAAACCCAGGAGACGATCTACTCCGACGGCCCGGACGTCGCCTATGCCGGCGGGTTGTTCCCCATGCAGAAGGCCGAGAAGGTGGACGGCGGCTACCTGTGCAGCGGGCTCTGGCAGTTCGCCAGCGGATGCCTGGGCGCCGACATCCTCGGCATCGGTCTCGCCGGAGGCCCGGAAACGAACGGCAAGCCACTGACCGCCCTCGTGGACCCTGCCGACGTGGAGATCGTGGAGAACTGGGATGTCGCCGGAATGAAGGCGACGGGGTCACACGCAGTGAAGGCCGACAGGCTCTTCGTTCCCGAGGAGATGACGTTCGTCCGCGGTGGCGCTCCCCTGGTCGACGAGCCGCTCACACGGTATCCGTCGCTCGCCTACGCCGCCCAGGTGCTGGCGGTGGTGACTCTCGGCGCCGCCCGCGGCGCGCTGGACTACGTCCACGAGGTCGGAGCGGTCCGATCCAGCATCACCGGCGGTGACAGCAAGGGAAACCGGCCCGCCTACAAGACCGGCCTGGCCCGCGCCGAGGCCGATCTCCGCTCCGCTCGGGCCTTCTTCTACGAGATCACCGACGAGGTGTGGGACCTGGCGGTCCGCGGCGACGAGATCACCGACGAGTACACGGCCCTGCTCCGCCTGGGAGCAACCCAGGCCGCCCACGTCGGCCGCAACGTCGTGCTCGCCGCGTTCGACCTGGCCGGCACCGGGGCGATCTACGAGAGCCACCCGCTGCAGCGCTACCTTCGGGACGCTCTCGTCCCGGCTCAGCACGCCATGCTTCAGACCAACACCTTCGAGGCGGCCGGAGCCGTTCTCCTCGGCCTGGAACCCGGGATCCCCAGTTTCCCCTGATCAGGGCGGGATCTTCGAGACCAGCGCCTGCCTTCCCAGCGAAAGGACGCCCCATGACCGCCGAACCGTTGCGCACCCTGTTCTGCATCGGCAACAACCAGAACTTCTTCGACCTGCCGAAGGCGGAGATCGGCCCGGTGTGGGTCGGCATCTCCACCATGCTCTCGAATCTCGCGAACATGGACGGCATCCATGTCGTCGGCACGTTCGACGACGACGCCCACATGGTGGGCCCGTCCGACGGCTGGCCCTGGACCTGCTACGTCCTGGCCGACGTGAAGGACCAGGAAACCGTGCGGGCCGCGTGCAACCTGTTGCGGACGACGATGATCGGCGAGTGCGCCCTCTGGAAGTACTTCAAGATCGAGGCCCGCATGGGCCGAGAGCTGACGATCCGCGCCGACGTCGAGGTCTGATCCGTGACCGACACGGAGCACCGCCTCGAGGTGGTCGAGGCGAAGGAGGCCGTCCGCGACTGTCTCGCCCGCTATCTGGACCTGTGTGACGTGCCCGGCCCGCTGCAGAGCCCGGATCGGCTCGGCGTCCTGTTCACCGACGACGCGACCTGGGAAGGACTGGGTCCGGAGTACGCCGGGAAATTCGGAATCGCCAGGGGCCGAGACGAAATCGTGGCCCTCGTGTCCCGGTACCTGCCGCCGGCCGACCACTTCCTCCGCAACGTGCATCTCCTCGGGAGCGAGCAGATCCGTCTCGACGGCAACCGTGCGAGCGGGCAGTGGATCATGCAGCAACTGTCGCTCTATGCGACGGGAACGGCCGAGATTCTCTGCGCCCGGCTCACGATCGACTTCGACCTGGGCCGGACCGGGGGACGTACGGCGGCTCACATGAGCCGGTTCTGCACCCGCCGGATGTTCGCCGCGCCGCTGCCCGCCGAGGCGATGTTCCAACGGATCTGATGCATCCCGGTGATGCCCGCCCTTGCACTTCACGAACGAAGGAATCACATGACGACGACAGAAGAACCCACCGCACGCACCTACGCGGACCTCGTCGCGAACGACCGGGTCGCGGGCCGGCTGTACACCGATCCGGACATCTTCCAGGAGGAGATGAAGAAGATCTTCTACAAGACCTGGGTGTGGGTGGCACACGAGAGCGAGATCCCGGAGGCGGGTTCGTTCAAGACCACCCAGGTCGGAGACCAGCCGGTCATCGTGACCCGGGATCGCAAGGGCAACTTCAACACCCTGCTGAACCGGTGCCGGCATCGGGGGGCGACGGTGTGCGACCAGCGCAGCGGCAAGGCCAACGGCTTCACGTGCCCGTACCACAACTGGTCCTACGCACTCGACGGACGTCTGCGCGGCATCCCCTACCCGGACGGTTACGAGGGCGTCGTGGACAAGAAGGACTTCCCGCTCCAGACGCTGCGCACCGAGAGCTACCTGGGGATGATCTGGGCAACCTTCGACCAGGACGCCGAGCCGCTCGAGGACTTCCTCGGCGACGCCAAGATCTGGATGGAACGCTTCTTCAAGCAGAGCAACGGATTTCCGACCAAGGTGCTCGGCGTTCACAAGTTCCGGTTCAAGGGGAACTGGAAGATCCAGCTCGAGAACACCACGGACGGGTACCACTTCCCGATGGTGCACAAGTCGTGGATGGCCTCCGTCGACGCCGAGACGGCGGACATGATGTCGTTCATGGACGACCCCGCGGCCGAGACCCACGCCCTCGGCAACGGGCACAGCGTCGCGATCATGGCCGCGGCCCACGCGGATCTCGATGTGGACGACGGAACGGAGGAGATCCAGCCCCGTTTCCAGCATCTGGTCGACGAACTCGCCGCCGCGGGAGAAAGCCCCGAACGGATCCGTCGCTATATGCGTTCCATGCACGGTTGCGGGTTCAACCTCAACACCTTCCCGAACGTCGCGATGTCGTCGTCGTTCTTCCGGGTCCTGATCCCTCTCTCCGTCGACGAGACCGAGATCTGGCACATGGCCCTCGGCATGGACGGCGGGCCCAAGAGCGTCAACCGCGAGCGACTGAGGATCCACGAGCACTTCCAGGGGCCGTTCGGTTTCGGTAGCCCCGACGACGCCGAGGGTTGGATCCGGGTGCAGATCGGGGCCGGCGGCAATCCGAACATGCCGATCCTCGTCAACCGCGGCGAGGGACGCGAGTACACGACCGAAGAAGGTTGGCCCACCTCTCATGTCACCGACGAGACGGGGATGCGGGAAGCCTACGCGATGTGGAAGAAGATGATGAGCAATGACTGAGGTCGTACCGATGCCGACCCTGACGGACTCCCGTACCCTCCGGGCCATCGAGCTCGTCTGGAAGGAAGCTCAGGTCCTCGATGCCAAGGACTATCGAGCCTGGGAGCAGATGTACACGGACGACGCACATTACGTGATTCCCATCGATCCGGGCACCGACGACTTCGCCGCGGGCCTGAACATGGTCTACGACGACAAGCGCATGCGGCACCTGCGCGTCGAGCGGATGATGCAGGGCTACTCGCCCTCCGCGGTGGCCGCGGCCCGGACCGTGCGGATCGTCTCGCGGTTCACCGTGGAGGAAATCACCGACACCTCGGTCACTCTCCGATCGGCCCAGATCCTCAATGCGTTCAAGCGCAACGAATTCACGACGCTCGGCGCCGAGCTGACCCATCGGATCGTTCTCGGAGCGGACGGGGACAGAATCTCGCTCAAGGTCGTGCGGCTCATCGACAGCGAGGACGCGGTCAGCGCCTCGGGTTACCTGCTGTAGGGGGCCGATGTGATCTCTCAGTCCACCGGCACCGGGCCGGGTATCGCCGTTGTCACCGGCGCGGCCGGAGGTATGGGTGCCGCCATTGCCCGGAAACTCCACGCCGACGGTAGAAGGGTTCTGCTCGCCGACATCGACACGGCCGGTGTCGAAGCCCTCGCGGCGGAGTTGTCCCCCGACGGATCGACCGCACGCGGTCTCGAGCTCGACGTCAGTCGCAAGGTCGGATTCGAGGAGGCCCTGGCGACATGCCGGCAGATCTGGGGCATCCCCACGATCGTCGTCAACAATGCTGCCGTCACGCAGGCAGCGGATCTGATGAACCTGGCGGAGGCGGACTTCACGAGTGTGCTCACGACGAACGTGAACAGCATCTTCTTCGGTTGCCAGGTGTTCGGCGCGGCCATGGCCGACCAGGGCTTCGGACGGATCGTCAACATGGCCTCACTTGCCGGCCAGAACGGAGGGACGGCAACCGGTGGCCACTACGCGGCCTCCAAGGGAGCGATCCTGACCACCACCAAGGTCTTCGCGCGCGAGCTGGCCGGCCGGGGAGTGACCGTGAACGCGATCTCTCCCGGGCCGCACGACCTCCCGGTCGTGCGGGCCACGGTGCCCCCGGACAGGCTCGCGGGCATCGTCGCCGGGATTCCGGTGGGCCGCTTGGGAAGTCCGTCGTTCGTGGCGGACATGGTCGGGCTGCTCACCTCGGACGACGCCTACTTCGTCACAGGTGCCTGCTGGGACGTCAACGGCGGGCTGTACCTCCGCTGAGCGGAGTCCTCCCGTCCGGGAGGGCCCCGGTCGGCGTTTTCCGTCCGGAGAAATTCACGAGGAGAACGGACATGGCACTCATCGACGTCACCGTCGCCGAGATCATTCAGGAATCACCCACCGTCAGATCGTTCAGGCTGGCGAAGACCGACGGGTCGCCACTGGGTACGTATCTGCCGGGCGCGCACATCGATGTCGTCGGACCCACGTCGATCACCCGCCAGTACTCGCTGTTCAGCACGCCCGATGCGCAGGATTCGTTCGCCTTCGCGGTGAAGCGCGAGGAGAACTCCCGCGGCGGCTCGGCCGCCCTCCACGAAGTGGGGGTGGGCGACGTTCTCCGGATCAGCTCCCCGCGGAACCTGCTGAGCATCGCGACGGACGCCACGCACCACGTCCTGGTCGCCGCCGGCATCGGCATCACCCCGATGCTGAGCCTGGCGCGCTACATGGACGTCCACGGCATCAGCTTCGAACTGCACTACTTCGCGCGCAGCGAGAAGGAAGCCGCCTTCCTTCCGCTGCTGCGTGACCGCTGCCCGGAGAAGCTCCGTGCCCATCTGGGGGTGACCCGGGAGGACCAGGACGAGATCCTCGGAACCACCTTTGCGGGAATGGATCCCGGCGCCCACGTCTACACGTGCGGACCCGACGGGTTCATGACCAAGGTCGTTGCGCTCGCCGGCCGGCACGTCCCGGCCGGGTCGATCCATCTCGAGAACTTCCACGCGGCGGAACAGCCGGACGCCTCCGAGAACTCCGCGTTCGAGGTGGAACTGGAGGGGGAGACCTATCAGGTCCCGGCCGACCGGAGCATCGTCGAGGTGCTTCAGGAGAACGGCTGCGACGTGGACACGTCCTGCCAGGAGGGCATCTGCGGTACCTGCATCATGCAGGTGCTGGCGGGGACTCCGATCCACCGGGACAACGTTCTCACGCAGTCCGAGAAGGAATCCGGCGAGATCATGGCAGTCTGCGTGTCCCGGGCAGCGGGCGAGCGCCTGGTGTTGGACTACTACTGATCCTCGACCGGCACGTCCACCCCGTACCGAAGGACGTCACGCACGAGGGTGCTGATGCTGTCGGCGTCCGTCTTGCTCTTGATACGAGCACGATGGACGTCGACGGTCTTCACGCTCATGCCGAGTTTCCGGGCGATGTTCTGGCTGGGTAGGCCTTCGACCACCAGGGCCAGGATCTGACGCTCCCGCGGCGTGAGGGACGAGACCTTGTTCCGGACCGATTCCCGCACGACATGGTCGGTGAAGCGGAGCCGGGCCTTCTCCACCCCGGCCTGCACGGCGTCCAGCAGCCGTTGCGGATCGTAGGGCTTCTCGAGGAAGTCCAGCGCCCCCGCCTTCAGGGTGGAGACGGACATCCGGATGTCGCCGTGGGCGGAGACGAAGATGATCGCCACGTGCGGCGCGAACTCGTTGAGCTTCTCCTGCAACCGTGTCCCACTCATGCGGGGCATGCGCACGTCGAGGACGATGCAGGCCGGCCGGCTCCCGTCGTAGGCGTTCAGGAACTGCTCACCGCTGTGGCAGATCACCGGTCTGATCCCGATGCTCTCCAGCAACCAGTCGACGGATTCGCACAGTTCGAGATCGTCGTCGACCACGTACACCGTCGTCTCGGCTCGGAGGTCGTCCGCACTCTCCGCCATGGCTCTTCACCTCCGGATTCGGGAGCCAGGGCGTATCCCTGGCTCCCGACATTGTCCCCGTCCGCCGCGCGGGGGGAACCACCTGCTCAGGCGACGTCCGCCGCGGCGTCGTCCCAGCCGGCATCGGCGGTCCAGTAGTTCATTCCCGCCGCGCTCACCTGGTGCCGCCAGGCGGTGGTCCGCCGCAGGAGTGGTTCTTCCCTGCGGACCGACTCGTCGGCCGCCTCGGGGCCGTCGGCCTCCACCGTCCAGTGGACCCAGTTGACCTCACGACCGTACTCGTCGTGGACGAACAGATCGACGTGGTGCCAGCCGCGGTCGAACGTGTCCTCGTAGCAGGTGAGGAACATCCGGTGGTGGTTGGTGGGGCGGGGTTCGAACATGGCTGATCCTTTCACCGAGCCGAGCGAGTAATGTCACCGAGCCGAGCGAGTCTTGTCACCGAGCCGAGCGAGTCTTGTCACCGAGCCGAGCGCGTCTTGTCACCGAGCCGAGCGAGTCTTGTCACCGAGCCGAGCGAGTCTTGTCACCGAGCTGAGCGAGCGGGCGGCTCAGACGGCAATCACGGGCAGTTCACGTAGGAGGGCCTCGAGCTTCTCGCCCACGTCGAGCAGCCGGTCCTCGTGCCCCGGCAGCCCGACGATCTGCAGGCCCAGCGGCAGTCCCGCGGGGGTACGGGCACCCGGCACGACCACGACCGGTAGACCCAGCAGCTGCCACGGCCGGCTGAGGATCGGCGACCCGGTCGCGGACAGGCCGAACGGGGCCGGACCCAGCGCTGCAGGACCGACGATGATCGGAGCGGAGTCCAGAATCTCGTCCAGCAGTTCACGAGAACGGTCCCGACGGGTCAGGGCCGCGGAATACTCGGCCCCGGGAGTCCTGCGACCGTTCTCCAGGAGGTCTCGGATCGGCACGCTCAGTGCCTGCGCATGTTCGTCGAACTCGTGTGCCCGTGCCCGGGCGGCTTCGTACGACATGACGGTGACGTGGTCCTCGGCCAAGGTCTGAACATGATCGTCCCAGTCGAGCGGTTCGGCCTTCACTCCGATCTCTTCCAGCAGGGCGGGCACATGTTCCAGCAACGCCGCCATGGGCGGCTCCAGGGGGTGGAGAGCACCGGCGTTCCAGACCAGGCCCCGAGCAACCGGCTCCGGAGCCCGGGCATCGGAGCGCTCGCGACCGGTGAATGCGTTGTGCACGAAGCGAAGATCGGCCACGGACCGGGTGAGCAGGCCCAGCGAGTCCAGTGACTCGCTCAGACCGGAGATGCCGGACATGTCCGTGGTGCCGTGGGCGAGGACCATGCCGGCGGCTCCGCAGTACGAGGCCGGCCGGGTCAGCGAACCCGCCGTCTGGGTGCCGAGCGCGAGGGGCACGGTCCCCGCCGCGACGGCCGCAGCCGATCCACTGGAGGACCCGCCGGGGGTGTGATCGAGGGCGTGGGGATTGCGGGTGGGGCCGGGGGTGAAGTAGCCGAACTCGGTCGTCACGGTCTTGCCCTGGACGATCGCACCGAGGGAACGCAGACGAGTCACGCAGGCAGCATCGGTGCCGACGGCATCCGGGGAGGTGACTGCGGAGCCGGCACGCGTGGGCATCCCGGCTACGTCGATGAGGTCCTTGACTCCGGCGGACACGGTTGCGTCCATCAGGATGGTGTACGAGCCGGATCGGATCCGATGACCGGCGTGTCGTAACCGGACGAAAGACGGTCACCGCGTGATTCTTCGAGAGAGCTACCAACTCGACTCGACGAAAGAGCAC
>NZ_WVTE01000153.1:0-3838 GCF_009939605.1 Rhodococcus sp. YH1
CCCGGAAGGTGTGGACGTTGCGGATCCTCGAGGACGAGAAGTCCGCGTCCGATCTGGCCGCACCGATCCTCGTCGTCAGCCAGTTCACGCTCATGGCCGACACCCGCAGGACGGGTGTCGAGCGCGGCGCCGAGCCGGGAGGCCAGCTGCGTCGCGAGCAGGGAGTTGCCGCCGAGCTCGAAGAAGTCGTCGTCGAGGCCGGCGCGTTCGATGCCGAGAACCTCGGCGAGGATGCCGGCGACGATCTCCTCCACCGGGGTGGTGGGGGCACGGAACTGCCCGGCCTCGAACTCCGGTTCGGGCAGTGCCCTGCGGTCGAGCTTGCCGTTGGTGTTCAGCGGCAGTGCCTCGAGGACGACGAACACCGACGGCACCATGTACGACGGAAGCGCCTGCGCCAGCGCGGTCTTCGTCGCGGCGGCGTCGAGTTCGGCACCACCGGCCGGAACCACGTAGGCCACCAGCCGATCTCCGACGTGCGGGTCGTTGCGGACGAGGACGGCGACGTCCCGCACCTCGGCGCGGGCGCGCAGCACCGACTCGATCTCACCGAGTTCGATGCGGTAGCCGCGCACCTTGACCTGGAAGTCGGCGCGGTCGCGGTAGACCAGTTCGCCGCCGCGGTTCCAGTGCACGATGTCGCCCGTGCGGTACATCCGGCCCCCGCCGAACGGGTCGGCGACGAACCGGTCGGCGGTCAGGTCGGGACGGCCGTGGTAGCCGCGCGCCAGCTGGGCACCGGCCAGGTACAGCTCGCCGGCGACCCCGACCGGCACCGGACGCAGGCGCGCGTCGAGCACGTGGACCCGGGTGTTCCACTCGGGCACACCGATCGGCACGACCGTGGTGTCGGCGTCGTCGGTCTCGTGCACGGTGACGGACACGGCGGCCTCGGTCGGCCCGTACAGGTTGAACAGGACCGCCGCGTTGTCCGCGCGGAACTGCTGCGCGGTGGCCGCCGGCAGCGCCTCGCCGATGGCGAGCACGCGGCGCAGCGACGATGCGACCTCCCCGCCGGCGGCGGTCATGAGCATCGAGAGCATCGACGGCACCGAGTGCAGCGTGGTGACGCGCTCGTCGCGCAGCAGCCGCAGCAGGTAGTCGGGATCGCGGTGCCCGTCGGCGGTGGCGATCACCAGGCGCGCGCCGGAGGTGAGCGCCGACCAGAACTCCCACACCGACAGGTCGAACGTGGCGACGGTCTTGAGCAGCACCGCGTCGTCCGGTCCGAGGTCGAACGCGTCCCGCTTCCACAGCATCTGGTTGACGACGGCGGAGTGCGGAACCGCCACCCCCTTGGGCCGGCCCGTCGACCCGGACGTGAAGATCACGTACGCGGTGTTCGCGGCGCGCAGCGGCGCGCGGCGCTCCGCCGCCGTCACCGGCGCGTCCGGCAGCCCGGACAGGTCCACGCGGTCGAGTTCGACCACCGGCACGCCGGGCACGTCGAACCGGTCCGCCGCGACCGTGACCACACAGGTGGGGGCGGCGGTGTCGAGGATGTAGGCGTTGCGCTCGGCCGGCTGATCCGGATCGAGGGGCACATACGCGGCGCCGGCCGTGGCGATCGCGTACATGCCGACCACGAGTTCCGGCGACCGTCGCGCGACGAGCGCCACCCGATCCTCCGGGCCCACGCCCAGGGCGATCAGGTGCCGGGCGAGGCGGTGGACTCGGGCGCCGAACTCGCCGTACGTGACGGCAACGCCCTCGTACACCAGTGCGACCGCGCCGGGATCCCGGCGCACCTGCTCGTCGAACAGGTCGACGAGCGTTGCGGCCGTGCCGGTCTCGTGGACGGTGTCGTTCCACGCCGTCAGGACGTCGTGCTGTTCGCGCGCGAGCAGCAACGGGTGGTCACCCACCGGCACATCCGGCGCCTGCACGAGCGCACGGAGCAACTGCTGGAAGCGCTCGGCCACGGCACGGGCGGTGGACTCGTCGAACAGGTCGGTGGCGAACGTCAGGATCGCGTCCATCCCCGACGGGGCGCCCTGCTCGTCGTACCGGTCGCTGACGATCAGGTGCAGGTCGAACTGCGACGTGCCGCCCTCGAGGTCGATCGGCGCGACGGTCAGGCCCGCCAGTTCCAGTTCGGTGCGCTGCTGGTTCTGGAACGAGAAGCCCACCTGGAACAGCGGGTGCCGCGCGGTCGAGCGAGCCGGGTTGAGCACCTCCACGAGCCGCTCGAACGGAACGTCCGCATGCGCGAACGCCTGCAGGTCGGTTTCGCGGGCCGCCGCGAGCAGTTCGTCGAACGAGCGGCCGCCGTCGACGGAGAGCCGGAAGACCAGCGTGTTGACGAACATGCCGATCAGGTTCTCGACGGCGGCCTCGCCGCGGCCGGCGATGGGCGTGCCCACCGCGATGTCGGCGGATCCGGACAGGCGGGCGAGCAGCGTGGCGAACGCGGCGTGCATCGCCATGAACACGGTCGCGTTGCGGGCGCGGGCGAGATCGCGCAACGCGGCGTGCACGTCCGCGTCCACGGTGAACTCGACCCGGTCGCCGCGGAACGACTGCTGCGCCGGACGCGGCCGGTCGGTGGGCAGGTCGAGCTGGTCCGGCAGGTCGGCGAGCGCGGTCCGCCAGTGGTCGAGCTGCCGGGCGGCGAGCGACTCGGGGTCGTCCTCGGAGCCGAGCAGTTCCCGCTGCCACAGCGCGTAGTCCGCGTACTGCAGCTCGAGCGGCGCCCACGCCGGTTCGGTGCCGGCGGCCCGGGCGGCGTACGCGGTCATCACGTCGCGGACCATCGGGACCATCGACGAGCCGTCGGCGGCGATGTGGTGCACCACGGTGACCAGGACGTATTCGGCGGGCCCGAGGCGCAGCAGCGCGATCCGCAGCGGGATCTCGCGGGTGACGTCGAAGCCGGTCGACGCGAGTGCGCGCAGCCGCGACTCCAGCTCGGCCGCCGGGACGTCGACCGGCTCGAGGTCGATCGGCACCGCGGTGGCGGGCCGGATCTCCTGCACCGGAACGGAGTACGTCTCCGGGTACACCGTCCGCAGCGTCTCGTGGCGGGCCACCAGGTCGGCCACGGCGGCGCGCAGCGCGGCGACGTCGAGGTCACCGGTCAGCCGCAGGGCCATCGGGATGTTGTAGGCCGTCGACTCCGGGTCGAAGCGGTTGAGGAACCACATGCGCTGCTGCGCCGGCGAGAGCGGGATGCGTTCCGGACGCGTCCGCGCCGTCAGCGGCACCCGGCCGCCGCCGGTGGCGTCCTGCTCGACCCGCGCCGCGAGCGCGGCGACGGTCGACGCCTCGAACAGGGTCCGCACCGGAACCTGCGTGTCGAGCGCCGCCCCGAGCCGCGAGACGACCTGCGTCGCGATCAGCGAGTTGCCGCCGAGCTCGAAGAAGTCGTCGTCCGCACCCACCCGTTCGACGCCGAGCACCTCGGCGAACGTGCCGGCGACGATCTCCTCGACCGGGGTCGACGGCGCCCGGAAGACCCGGGTCTCGAACACCGGTTCCGGCAGCGCCCGGCGGTCGAGCTTGCCGTTGACCGTCAACGGAATCGCGTCGATCACCACGAACGCCGACGGCACCATGTACTCCGGCACCAGCGCGCCCACCCCGGCGCGCAGTTCCTCGACGTCGACGGTCGCGCCGTCCGCCGGCACCACGTACGCGACGATCCGCGCCGCCCCGGGGGCGTCCTCGCGCACGATCACCGCGGCCTGCCCGACCGGCTGCTGGGCCAGCACGGCCGACTCGACCTCGCCGAGCTCGATCCGGAAGCCACGGATCTTGACCTGGTCGTCCGCGCGGCCGAGGTACTCGAGGTCACCCGAGACCGCCCAGCGCGCCACATCGCCGGTGCGATAGAGCAATC
>NZ_WVTE01000154.1:0-3825 GCF_009939605.1 Rhodococcus sp. YH1
CGGAGACCGACATCCCGCCCCACACTCCGTAGGGTTCGCCCATGGTGAGCGCGTGCTCGCGGCACTGCTCGATGACCGGGCACCGATGGCACATCTCCTTGGCCTTCGACATCGCGTCCCGCGGTGTGCTGCCGCTCGCCACCGCTCCCGAACTGTGGGCGCTCCTGCTCCTCGCCGCGGGGGCGGTGACGGTTCAGCAGGCGGCGTTCCAGGCCGGTGATCTGCGGGCGTCGTTGCCCGCCACCACCGTCCTGGAACCGGTCGTGGCGTCGCTGCTCGGTTTCGTGGTCCTGGGGGAATACCTCGACGCGGACCGCGCCATGAGTGTGGTTCTGGTCACCGCGGCGGCGGTGATGGTGGCCGCGACGGTCGCCCTCGCGCGGGGCGACGCGGCCGCGTCGTCCCCCGACCAGGCGGTATGTCCTCCGGGGGAATAGCCCGGCCGGCGGCGCCGCCCACGGTCTCGCGAACCTTCGACAAATCTCGCTCTTTGTTGGCATGAATTTCGGTGGCGCGGGGTACTCCCCGGTCCATGAGATCGACGAACCGAGAATCGGCCCTTCGGGGCGGTCCCGGCGCGTGGATCGAAGTGAGCGAAAGGTCGCAGACTTTCGTCCGGTCCGCTCGCACTGCGTGCGAGCCTGCTGTCAAGGAGAGCCCCGTGCCATTGTCACCTCACCCGCTCCGGCCGACCGTCGATGTCTGGAACTGGCAGATGCAGGGCTTGTGCCGCGGCGTCGACTCGTCGGTGTTCTTCTCGCCCGACGGCGAACGGGGCCGAGCGCGGTACCAGCGAGAGTCGAAGGCCAAGGAGATGTGCCATCGGTGCCCGGTCATCGAGCAGTGCCGCGAGCACGCGCTCACCATGGGCGAACCCTACGGAGTGTGGGGCGGGATGTCGGTCTCCGAGCGGGAGAAGTACGTGCAGTCCCGGAGACGGAAGATCGCGAGCTGAGCCGGATTTCGCCCGGCACCGACCCCCGGTCGGTGCCGGGTTCACGTCTCCGGATCCCCTGACGGCTCCGGGATGTCGCCGCCGCCGGGGTCGGCCCGGCCGTGGAGTCCGACCAGGCTGAGCACGTGGTGGGCGGTGCTGCCGGGTGGCGCCACCAACGTGACGGTGGAGTGCTGCTTGGCCGCGCGGTCGCGGGCCGTCGAGAGCAAGGAGACCCCGGCGGAGCCGAGGTTGGTGACCTCGCTCAGATCGACTGTCACCGACAGCGTTCCGCTGTGGGATACGGCGTCGAGGCACCCCTTGAGGATGGGCGCGGTGTCGATGTCGATGTCCCCCCGCACCGCGAGACGACCGGGTTCGGTTTCGGCGACGGCGAATTCGGGCGAGACCTCGGGACGGCCGACGATCGCGCCTTCCGTGAACTCGGTGACGACGCGGGCGCTGCGGGTGAGCCGGAACGTGACCGTCGCGGTCGTGCCCGTGTCGTCGCTGTCGACGACGAGGTCGTCGGCGAAGATCCGGACCATCGTGAGCCCGCGGCCGCGGCTGGTCGGTAACCGATGTGGCTCCGGGGTTTTCGCGGGGGTCTTCCAGCGGCCCCGGTCCCGCACGCGGACCCGGAGGCAGCCGTCGCCGTCGAGCGTCCCGTCGATGTCGACCGGGGCATGCCCGGCGTCGCCGCCGGAATAGGCGTGCTCGACGACGTTGGACACGAGTTCGGAGACCGCGTGCTCGACGGCCACAGTTCCGGCATGGTCGGCACCGATGCGCACGAGCCATCGCCGCAACGACGTCCGTGCCGACCTCGGTGCCTCCCGGTCGGCGTGGAGCCGAAGCTGCAGGGGATCCGGCATGGCCGTGCGCTGAGCGGCCACGATGGTCACGTCGTCGCTGTATCCGGTTTCCCGGAGCAGGAATTCGAGGATCTCCGCGCACACCCGATCCACCGTCCGGGCGCGCGTGTCCGGGATCGGGAACGACCGGCCGGCCACGCTCAGGGCCGCCCGCTCCGCGAGTTCGGCGGTGCTCGCCGGCGGGGGCCGGCCGGGGCGCTCGATCAGTCCGTCGGTGTAGAGCAGCACGACGTCGCCGGCGGCGAGGGCGTCGGTGGCGACGGGGAACGTCGAGCCGGTACCGATCGGCGTTCCGCCCGAGGGTGGGAGGTATCGGACCGCCCCGGCCGGGCTCGCCACCAGCGGCGGGGGATGCCCGCTCGTGCAGTAGCGGACCCGGCCGGTGGCGGTGTCGAGGACGACGACACAGACCGTCGCGGTGCGGGCGCCGGGGACGTGCGCCGAGAAGGCGTCGAGGGTGGACAGGGCGGCGGCGACGTCCGCGCCCGCGAGGATCTGCTGGCGCAGCACCGCGCGGAGCTGCCCCATCACGGCGGCGGCCTCGACGCCGTGCCCGACGACGTCCCCGGTGATGAGCACGAGTTCGCCGTTCGCAAGGGCCAACGCGTCGAACCAGTCGCCGCCGGCGGCCGTGTCCTCGGCGGCGACCAGGTAGGCGGCCGCCACCTCGGCCCCCGGCACGACCGGGACGGACGGCGCCAGCAACGCCTGCTGCATCACCGTCACCGCGTCGCGGGCCTGCTCGTACTTCTCCGACATCAGCTGGGCCCGTGCCTCGGCGCCGCGCCGGGCCAGGACACTGTCGGTCACGTCGGAGGCGAAGAAGAGCAGCCCGGCGACGCCGCGGTCGGGGTCGCGACGGGGGGCGATGGTGAAGTCGAAGTAGCGCTCCCGGACCACGCCGCTACCGTCGGTATCGATCTGCAGGCGCCACTCCTTGGCGGTCTCGGCGACGCCGGTCGCCGCCACCCGGTCGAGCAGCTCGAAGAACTGCTGGCCCTCGAGTTCCGGTACGACCTCGCGCACCGGCCGGCCGAGGAGGTCGTCGCGCCCCAGCAGCGCCCGGTAGGCGGCGTTGGTCGCGACGTACACGTGATCGGGTCCCTGCCACGCGCCGAGGGCGAACGGCAGTGCTTCGAACACGCGGAGAACCGTGTCCGGCTCTCCCGTGGCCGAGAACAGGTCCTCGCCTTCCGGCATGCCGTGTACCTTCTCCGGTTTCCGCGGTGAAGCGTCACCTTCAGTTCTATACCCCTCCGGGGCTTCGGTACAGCGGCGTGCCGGCCGGCCCGGTTCGTCAGCGCATCTCTCCGGCCCCGACGTACGGATTGAGGCTGGCGAGCGGTTTGCCCTCGGCGAAACGGGAGTAGCGGAAGTCGGCGCCGTCGACGGCGGCGTCGCTGCTGATGCCGTCGAGCAGGAGGTCGGCGGCGAGGCGGCCCACGGCCGGGGAGATCTTGTAGCCGTGGCCGCTGAAGCCCACGAGCAGGAACAGCCCCGGGGCGGGGGACGGCCCGATGACCGGGTTGTAGTCGGGGGTGGTGTCGTAGCACCCCGCGTACGACGAGGCGAGCCGCGGATCGGGCATGGCCGGCAGCAGCCGGTCCAGCTTCGCGATGGCGGTTTCCACGAACGGGTCGTCGGCGCGATTGACGTAGTCGTCCGGGTCGGCCCACTCCGGGGTGGAGTGGTCGCTGTTGCCCACCAGCAGGTCCCCGTTGGGCTCGCGCCGGATGTACTGCAGGTTCACCAGGTCGGAGAAGGTGGGGATGTCCGGGGTGGGTTCGCCCTGGTCGACCAGCAGGAGTTGTTCCCGCTGGGCCCGGATCGGGATGTCCACCCCGGCGGTCGCGCCGAGCGCCGGCGACCACACGCCGGTCGCGAGCACGACGGCACCCGCGCCCGTGCCCTCGGCGTGCGAGTGCGTCAGAGCACCACCGTCACCTCGCTCCTGCAGCGCGACGGCGGCGAGGTCTACGGTGTGCGGCTCGCGGACGGCTCCGAGATCCACGCGGG
>NZ_WVTE01000155.1:0-3787 GCF_009939605.1 Rhodococcus sp. YH1
CGGGTCCGGCCGGGCGCGATACCGGGGCCGTCGTACGGGCGGGGGCGGTCGTGGTGATGGTGTCGGAGTGTGTGCCGTGGCGGTGGCGGGCGACGGTTGCGGCGGTGAGTATCTGAACTTGTGTCTGTCGTTGGGGCTGAGCCGTTGCAGCACGTCACCGATGGGCTGGAACCGAAGTTTATTGGCTGGTGCCCAATGCTTGCTTCGCGAGGAAGAAGCTGCGGTTTACCGCGGTAGATCGGTGTGCCCTGGGGTGGGGCGATCATCGCGGGTGAAGTTGAGGCTTGCATCAGGTGGAGCCGTATGGCCGATCCTGGAGTGCGACGTCTCGATGGTGTGATCAGGTGGACACGGATCCGGGCTGTGCTCCTGGCCGTGGCGGGGCGTAGCGCTGCCGACCGCAGGAAGACGGCAAGGTCGCCACCTCCACGATGTATGGGTCAAGGTATGGGGAAACATATGTTCTTGCGCATGGGGGATTGTGTGGTCACCCGAGCCCGACTGACTAGTAGGATTTTGTTAGGTCGGAAGCTGTGGTGGCAGGTCGGGCAGGTGCCGATCCAATACATCAGCGCGCGTTGGAGTTCGCGCACGAGATCGCAGCCAAGGAGCGGTTCGACGAGTTCGCCGGCACGTGGGGCCCGCGCTATCCGGCGATCATCCGGTTGTGGCAGAACTCCTGTCCGGAGTACGCGGCCGTTCCTCGACTACGACATCGAGGTCAGGCGGGTGGTGTGCTCCACGCACGCGATCGAGTCGCTCAACGCCCGCTGCCGTCGGGCCATCCGGGCCCGGGGCCACTTCCCCAACGAGCAAGCCGCGCTCGAGTGTCTGTACCTGGCCACCCGAGCTCTGGACCCGACCGGCACGGGGCGCGCACGATGGATATCGAGGTGGAAAGGAGCGTTGAACGCCTTCGCCATCACCCTCGAAGGACGCATCACCCCGAACAGCGACTGATCCCATGTGTCAGAGCCGGATCCACCGATTTCCTGACAGACCCGATCAGGCCCGTCGGGATACAGCCGATAGGCGACCGCGTCTCAAGAGGCCGGTGTTGGGTGCGGGCGTCGGCGGTGCGTGGACGGGGGCTAGGCGCTGGTTATGAGCGCACGTGCATGCGTTCTCCTTGGGGGCCGAAGATTGCGAGCACTTCGCAGGGGGTGGGTCCGGGGTTGCCGATCCAGTGGGGTGTGCGGGTGTCGAATTCGACCACTTCTCCGGGTTCGAGCACCAGGTCGCGGCTGCCCAGGATCAGGCGCAGTCGGCCGTTGAGCACGTAGAGCCACTCGTAGCCTTCGTGGGTTTGCAGCGTCGGGTGGGCGACGTCGTCCACGGTGGGCAGCACCATTTTGAAGGACTGGAGGCCCCCGGGGCGGCGGGTCAAGGAGATGAAGGTCCGGCCGTGCCGGGTCACCGGCTTGGACCGGATTCTGGGGTCGCCGGTGTCCGGGGCGTCGACGAGTTCGTCCAGTGCGACCCGGTGGGCGCGGGCGAGGGGGAGCAGCAGCTCGAGGGTGGGCTTGCGCTGTCCGGATTCCAGTCGGGAGAGGGTGCTGAGCGAGATGCCGGTCTCCTCCGCCAGGTCGCTCAGGGTGGCTTTCCGTTCGAGTCGAAGCTGTCGCAGTCTCGGGCCCACGTTCTTCAAGACGTCCTGATCTTCCATGTCGCTCAGTGTGCCGGAGTTTTGCCATTACGGCAAGGATGTTTGCCATATCTCGGGAGGGATCTGCACCCTGGAGGCATGACGGAGAACGAGAGTTTCGATGTGGTGGTGGTCGGCGGCGGCGCTGCCGGTTTGAGTGGTGCGATGGTGCTGGGGCGGTCCGGTCGCCGGGTGCTGGTGATCGACGCGGGTGAGCCTCGCAATGCTCCGGCCGAGCACGCCCACAACTATCTCGGCCGGGAGGGGGTGCCCCCGCTCGACCTGCTGGCCGACGGCCGGGCCGAGGTGGCGGCGTACGGGGTGGAGCTGGCGAGCGACCGCGTGACGGCCGTGACCCGCACCGAGCACGGTTTCGCCGTGGCCACCGGCAGCGGACGTGAGGTCACCGCCCGGCGGGTGCTGGTCACCACCGGGGTGGTGGACGAGCTGCCCGATGTCCCCGGCCTCGCCGAACGCTGGGGCCGCGACGTGCTGCACTGCCCCTACTGCCACGGCTGGGAGGTGCGCGGTCGAGCGATTGCGGTACTGGCGACCAGCCCGGTCGCGGGACACCAGGGTCTGCTCTGGCGCCAGCTCACCGACGACGTCGTCCTCGTCGTCCCCGACGGGGTCGAGCTGCCGACCGCCGACGTGGAGCGGATGGCCGCGATCGGGGTGCGGATCGAGCACGGCACTGCGCGGGAGGTCGTCACTGACGGCGACCGGCTGATCGGGGTGCGTCTGGCCGACGGCTCGCTGCTCGAGCGCGAGGCGATCGTGGTGGCCTCCCGGCCGCAGGTATGCCTCGACTTCCTGACCTCTCTCGGCCTGGAGCCGCAGCACGTCGAGTGGGGCGGGGTGCCGGTGGGGTCGGTGATCGCGGTCGACCCGGTGGGGGCGACCGCGGTGCCGGGCCTGTACGCGGCCGGCAACGCCACCGACATCGGCATGACCCTGATCGGCGCGGCCGCTCACGGCACCCGGGTGGGAGCGTTCGTCAACGCCGACCTGGCCGCCGAGGACGCCGACCGCGCGGTCGCCGAGCGCCGGGCCGAGCTGTTCGAGCAGCCCGCCTGGGAGGATCGCTACTCCGGGGAGCGGGTCTGGAGCGGACGCGTCAACCCCCAACTCGAGGCCGAGGTCTCGTCCCTGATACCCGGTCGGGCCCTGGACGTGGGCTGCGGCGAGGGCGCCGACACGGTCTGGCTGGCCGGCCGCGGCTGGTCGGTCACGGCCCTGGACTTCGCGGTCGCCGCCCTGGAGAAGACGGCCGCGCACGCAGCCGAGGCCGGCGTCGGTGACCGTGTCACCACGGTTGCCGCCGACGTCCGCAGCTGGCAGCCCGGCCAGCAGCGATGGGATCTGGTGTCCTCGCAGTTCCTGCATCTTCCCGATGGCGGGATGGTCGAGCTGACCCGGCGCCTCGGCTCCGCGGTCGCCCCCGGTGGCACCTTGCTGGTGGTCGGTCACCATCCCGACGACCTGGCGACCGGGCTGCGCCACGGTCACCGCTGGTTCCTCTTCACCCCCGAGTCGCTGATTCCGGCGCTCGAGGACGGTCAGTGGGAGGTCGAGCTCTGCGAGGTCCGGTCCCGGACCACGGCACACCCGCACTCCGGGGAGCAGGTCACCGTCCGCGACTCGGTGCTGCGGGCGCGACGACGCGGCTGAGCCGGAACGGTCGTGACGAGACTGTGTCGACACCGTGCTGCGGGACCTGTATGCCGACGCCGGGTTCGTGCCCGCCGCGCGAGTGCGGTGGAACGACGACTACGTCCCTGCCGGCCGGGACTACGACAACTTCCGCGCCTTCAATCATGGCCGCCGGGACGTGGTGTTCCTGGCCGACGACCCCGACCGGGTCGGCGGCGGGTATCCCCGGGGGCTATGAGCTTGCGTCTGCCGTGACGTACCCGCCCGTACCATCCCCCGTGCACTCGATAGCTGTTCTTCACGCAGGCCAGGTGCGATCGCGGTGACGGGTTCGGGGGGCCGCAATCGGCGACAAGCGAGACTGATCGGCCAGTCGCAGGGCGGTCACGCCGCCCTGCACACCGCGCGCCTGGCCACGTCGCGGGCCCCGGAACTCGACTTCCGCGGCATGATCGCCACCGGCGCGCCGTCGAACCTCGAGACGGTGTT
>NZ_WVTE01000156.1:0-3635 GCF_009939605.1 Rhodococcus sp. YH1
TGCTCTTTCGTCGAGTCGAGTTGGTAGCTCTCTCGAAGAATCACGCGGTGACCGTCTTTCGTCCGGTTACGACACGCCGGTCATCGGATCCGATCCGGCTCGTACACCATCCTGATGGACGCAACCCCGGACATTGCTCGGTGACCTGACCTCACTGAGATTCCTCGATGCGCACCAGTCCGCGATCCTCCTGGGACCCGTTGGGGTAGGCAAGACTCATTGTGAGACTCAAGGTCCAACTCTCGAGCCATGAGCGTTGGGGCGTTCACCGAGAGGCGAGCGTCTGCCAGAGTTGATGTCGGTAACCATGACTGACCCGAAAGACTCACTGGCCGACCCGCACCTGCGCGGTCGCGCCCTTGCCTTGGATATGTCGTCATGGTCGCCGGCATCGACCTGGCCCACCGACTGCTGGCCTGATCAGAAGCCTGGCCGAATCGTCTCGTGCCTCATCACAGTCCTGCCACACGGTGACCGCACCCAGGTCGATGCCGACCTCGGCACTCCCCGAACATTGAAGGAGAACACCGTGCACTCCATGCTTGCAGACCAAGTCGATTACGTCATCGGGGTCGATACCCACCGCGACAGCAACACCGCCGCCGTCGTCGAAGCATCGACCGGCGCCGCCCTTGTCCACATGCAGTGCCCCACCGACGCCATGGGATACCGACGCTGCTTCGACTTCGGCACTCGGCACGGAGCCGGGCGACGCGTGTGGGCCATCGAAGGCAGTGGCAGCTTCGGCTCCGGACTGACGACCTTCCTGCTCGAACGCGGCGAATGGGTCGTCGAAATCGACCGACCCGCCCGTCCGGCCCGGCGCAACGGCGCCAAGAACGACGAGCTCGACGCGGTCCGCGCCGCCCGCGAGGCCCTGTCGCGCGACCACCTCGCTGCTCCTCGCGCTCGAGGAAACCGGGAGGCCCTACGTGTGCTGCTCACCGCCCGACAAGGCGCGATCGTGTCCCGTACCAAAGCGATCGGACAGCTCAAGGCGTTGATCGTCAATGCTCCTCAGGCTCTGCGTGAGCAGATGCGCCGTGGAAGCACCAACGACCAACTCGAACGGGGTGCGCGTCTGCGCACCCTGCCCACCCACTCCGTCGAGCACCGCACCACCGTCCGCGGCATCCGAGCAGTTGCCCGTCGCGCGTTGTTCCTCGAAGCCGAAGCCGCCGAGCACGAAAGCGCCATCGAAGAACTCGTCATGGCCATCTGTCCCACACTGCTGGAACTGCCCGGGGTCGGGGCCGTGACCGCCGCGCAGTTCATCGTGTCCTGGTCGCATCCCGGACGCGTGCGCAACGAGGCTGCGTTCGCTTCCCTCGCCGGAGTGGCGCCCATCCCGGCCAGCAGCGGCGCCACGGTCCGGCATCGGCTGAACCGTTCCGGCGACCGGCAACTCAACCGCGCCCTCTACACCGTGGCGTTGTCCCGGCTTCAACATAACCCCGAGACGAAAGCCTATGCCGCACGCCGAACTCGGGAAGGCATGACACCACGCGAGATCAAGCGTTGCCTCAAACGTGCCATTGCCCGCCAGATCTACCGTCATCTGGAAGGTCACGCAACGGGGCTACAACAGCTTCCTCACGCCGCTTGACGAACATAGAAGCATCCTGGCGACAGCATTGGGCCACATAGCGATCCGTCGACGACGTAGCGTCCTGTTCGCGCGATCGGACAAACTGTTCACCCGGCTACGAGCTGCTCGCCTGGACAACACCGTCGATGCCGAGATCCGACGGTTGACCGCAGTCGACGTCCTGATCATCGACGACTTCGCGCTCAGGTCGCTCGATGCCACCGAGACCAGCGACTTCTACGAGCTGATAGTGGAGCGGCATCGGAAGAAAACCACGATAGTCACGTCGAATCGCGAGCCCTCTGAGTGGCTGACCATGACCGCAGACACGCTCCTCGCTCAATCAGCCATCGATCGACTGACCTCCACCGCGCACACCCTCATCATCGAAGGGCCGTCCTACCGGCAACGCACCCGACCTGGAACAGTTGACGAAGACACCGACAACACGCATCCTCAATAACGCGCCACGGTGGTCCCTACCCTCTGGCAATCAGGTGGTCCCATCACCCTGGCAAGCGACAGGGAGCGCTCCGAAGCCGGACACGACTTGTGGTACTCGGGCAAACACCGCCGACACGGCGGCAACATCCAGGTCCTGACCGACCCGACCGGCTACCCGGTCTGGGTCTCCGACGTCGAACCCGGCTCGGTCCACGACATCACCGCTGCTCGACTCGGCGGAGTCCGGCCGGGCGTCAGTCAGTTCACTATCGGGGGATCTCGCCAGACTCCTATCAGGACATGACGGCCCGCCGGGCTGCACTCAAACGAGTGAGCCGAGCCGGTCGACACGTCGCAGACAGGACAGCCACCAACCTGCAGTGGCGTCAGAAGAGCCGTGAGCCAGACCCGCCCACCAGACCCATCCTGCGTCCGCCGAGCCGAGACCGTCACGCCCATCAAGGAGTCAGACCAACCGGTCCACGAGATCCATAGTGAAGAGCCGGAAATCCACGTGAGTTCCCGAAATGGCGGCCACCCAGTCAGTCCTGTGCCCTGGGTATCGACAGAGTGGCTGCAAGCGGTCCCGGTGACGGAGCGGACTATGACGCGCAACCTGTTTGTCGGCATGGGAAATGTCGGACGCGGTCACCGTTTGGAAGCGGGTGGTCTTGGCCGGTTCTTCACTCATTCCCAAGCGCATCGAGAAGCGGACGCCCTGCGGGCGGCTGCGCACAACCGATCGGAGACCCTACGGGTCCCTGTATTGCCTTCGGCCCCTTCCCCAACGCTGCCCGGTCACCATGCCCCGATAGACCATCTCGGCCAGCACTTCTGGCCCCACGTCAGAGATGACGTGCGGCTTGCGCTGGACCCGCTCGTTCGTGTCGACCCTCACGATCGGGTGCTCCACCGCCAGAATGGAGACGAAGGATACTGGCGCCCAGTCGGTTTCACGCACGGGAATGGCACCCCTGCGCGCAGCGTCGAAGCGCTGACGTCGGACCTCGGGAGATGAGCGACGAATGCCCGACGTGCCGCGGCTACCGGAACGGCCCGCGCACACGTCGCAGCGAAACACCTCAAGCCTCTCGACCGGAGAGGGCGAGAGGCTCGTTAGGTCAGGACGTCAGTGAGGACCCCAGCGGGGTGAGAAGGAGGAGGTGGGCGTCGAATGCCGAACCATGAGAATTGCGCCCTGGGGGCGTGTGGATAGACTCCACCGTACGGTGCATGACAGCGCTCCTGTCGTGTGCCCAGACCCCGGTTCGGTGTTCCAGCACCAGCCGGGGTCGACCTGTATTCAGGCCGGTGCAGGGATGGTCCCACGTGTGGTGGGGAGCGTCAACCTCGAACGCATGTTCGTGTCGCACGAACTGGGGAGCCGCCGGATCCGGGTTCGCCGCGCGCCCACTGTCGACGATGTGGAGGCGTCACCGATCCGCCGCGCGCGTGGGTGGTGCCCGGTAACGTCGCGGTCAAGTCCCGTGAGGTGGTGTACGACGTCGTCGCGTGATTCCTCGTCGGTGGATCAGGCGGTCAAGGCCGGTGTCACCTCCTCGGTGCCCTCGGTGACACTGTCGGCGGGCTTGTCGGTGCGGGA
>NZ_WVTE01000157.1:0-3499 GCF_009939605.1 Rhodococcus sp. YH1
GTGTTCGGCGCGGCGCTGGTCGCCGAGGATGCCGAACGCGAGGACCGCGACGTCGATCGGGCCGTACAGGGCCCGGATGTCGGCGAGAACCTGCTCGTGGGTGTCGAGCCGGTCGGCGTCGAACTCGACGGTGTGCACGGCGGCGGCCCCGGCGTCGAGCACGGCGCGGCGCTGCGGCTCGAGGTCCCCGGCGCGGCGCGCGGCCAGGACCACGGTGCGGCCGCGGGCCAGCCGCACGGCCACCGCCGCCCCGATCTCGCTGCGGCCCCCGAAGACGACGATCGAACCCTGCTCGTTGCTCACCGCACCAGTGTGCCCGGGCGGCGCCGGGGCCGTCCGGGGCGGGTCCGGCGGTGCCGGGTTCGGCTACCGTCGCAGGCATGGCCCGAACCCCCGCCGCGCTCGGCGATGCCGCGCTGCAGTTCCTCACCGAATACCATCTCGGCACCCTGACGACGCTGCGCACGGACGGCAGCCCGCACGTGGTGGCCGTCGGCTTCACCTGGGACCCGGACGCCGCGGTGGTGCGGGTGATCACCAACGCCACGTCGCAGAAGGCGCTCAACGCCGAGCGCGGCGGGTACGGCGCTGTCAGCCAAGTCGAGCGCGGCCGCTGGCTCACCCTCGAGGGTCCGGCCCGGGTGCGCACGGACCCGGAGGCCGTCGCCGAGGGGGTGCGCCGCTACACCGCGCGGTACCGGCCGCCGCGGCCCAACCCGACCCGCGTGGTGGTGGAGATCACCGTCGAACGGGTGATGGGTTCGGTGCTGGACCGGTAGGGCCGGTCATCCCGGCAGCTCGGTCAGCCCGTGCGGCCGGTGGTTGAGCGGCTCGCAGCCGTCCTCGGTGACCACCACGATGTCCTCGATGCGCGCACCCCATGCGCCGCGGAAGTAGATGCCCGGTTCGATGCTGAACGCCATCCCGGGCCGCAGCACATCGGTGTTGCCGTCGACGATGTACGGCTCCTCGTGCACGGACAGCCCGATGCCGTGCCCAGTGCGGTGCACGAACACCTCGGCGAGGCCGTGCGCGGCGAGCACGTCGCGGGCGGCGGCGTCGACCGAGGCAGCGCTGACCCCGGGCCGGACCGCGTCGACGGCCGCCTGCTGCGCGGCCTCGAGCAGCGCCACCTTCGCCGCGACGTCCGCGGCGGGCGCGCCGAGGCTGTAGGTGCGGGTGGAGTCGGAGTAGTAGCCGGGCTCGACCGGGCCGCCGATGTCGACGACCACGACGTCGCCGGGTTCGAGGACCCGATCGGAGACCTCGTGGTGGGGGTCGGCGCCGTGCGGGCCGGAGCCGACGATGACGAACGCGGCCTCGGTGTGGCCCTCGGCGACGATCGCGGCGGTGATGTCGGCCGCGACCTGCGCCTCGGTGCGCCCGGGCCGCAGCCACCGTCCCATCTGCGCGTGCACCCGGTCGATGGCGGCGCCGGCGCGGCGCAGCGCCTCGACCTCCGCGTCGTCCTTGATCATGCGCAGCTGCCGCACCACCTCCGTCGCCAGCACGGGCGGCACCGCGAACCGGGTCGCGAGCGGCACCAGGTGCAGGGCGGGCATGGCGTCGGCGACCGCGGTGCGCGGGCGCTCCGGCAGCAGCGCCGCCACCTGCGCGTACGGGTCCTGCCCGTCGACCCAGTCGTGCACCGGCAGGTTCAGGTCCGCGGCGGCGGAGTCGGTGAGGGCGGCCAGCTCGAGCCGCGGCACGACGACGGAGGCGGGGGCGCCGTCGGTGGGCACCACCAGGCAGGTGAGCCGTTCGAACGATTCCGCCCGCGAACCGAGGAGGTAGCGCAGGTCCGGGCCGGGGGTGACGAGCAGCGCGTCGAGGCCGGCGTCGCGGCCGAGGGCGGCGGCCCGGGCGAGACGGTCGGCGTATGCGGAGGCGGGGAAGCGGCGCGCGGGGGAATTCATGCGGACAGCGTAGTGGCGTTTGGCAGGATGATCGTCGTGACTGCGACGCCGGCGTCCGCCGCCCCCGTGCCCCCCACCGGCCCGTTGATGCTGCTCGACGGGGCGAGCCTGTGGTTCCGCGCGTTCCACGCGCTGCCCGAGTCGCTCACCGCCCCGGACGGCCGCCCGGTCAACGCGGTGCGCGGGTTCACCGACATGGTGGCGTCGCTGATCACCAAGCATCGGCCGGCGCGGCTGGTGGTGTGCCTGGATCTGGACTGGCGGCCGGCGTTCCGGGTGGCGGCGGTGCCGAGTTACAAAGCGCACCGGGTGGCCGCCGGCTCGGACGGCACCGTCGAGGAGGTGCCGGCGGCGTTGCCGTCGCAGGTGCCGATGATCACCGACGTGCTGGCCGCCGCCGGCCTCGCCACCGCCGGCGCGGCCGGGTTCGAGGCCGACGACGTGATCGGTACTCTCGCCGCCGGTGAGTCCCGGGATCCGGTGCTGGTGGTCAGCGGGGACCGGGACCTGCTGCAGGTGGTGCGCGACGGCTCGGTGCCGGTGCGGGTGCTGTACGTCGGGCGGGGCCTGGCCAAGGCCGAGCTGTTCGGGCCGCCCGAGGTGGCGGCGCGGTACGGGCTGCCACCCGAGCGGGCCGGCGCGGCCTACGCCGAGCTGGCGGCGCTGCGCGGGGACCCGTCGGACGGGTTGCCGGGGGTGAAGGGCGTCGGGGAGAAGACCGCGTCGACCCTGCTGCTGCAGTACGGGTCGCTGACGGCGCTGCGCGCGGCAGCGGTGGACCCGGAGTCGGGGCTGGCGAAGGGGGTGCGCGGCAAGCTGATCGACGCCGGCGCGTATCTCGACGCGGCGGTGCCGGTGGTGCGGGTCGCCACCGACGCCCCCGTCCGGGTGTCGCGGCCGGACACGGTGCCGTCCACCCCGGTCGATCCGCAGGCGCTGGAGCGGCTGGCGCAGGACCTGGGGATCGGGCGGTCCGTCGCCCGGTTGACCGCGGCGTTGGCCGCGGGGTGAGGGCGACGGACCGGCGCGCTCAGTTGGGGCGGCTGACCTCGTAGGTGCCCTCGTCGTCGGTGAAGGTCACCGTCACCGACCGGAACTGGCCGTCCACCGTGAGGGTGCACTCGAAGCTGTTGCCCGCCTTGACTTCTTCACCGTCCGGGCACTGCACGTCGGAGACGTCGGTGGCGCCGTAGGACTCGGTGAGGACCTTCTCGACGCCGGCCTGCGCGGCCTCGGGGTCGAGGGTGTCGTTGCCGCCGAGGAGCAGCACGGCGCCGATGATCGCGCCGATCACCACGAGCCCGGCGACGGCCAGGCCGACGATCAGCCCGGTCTTCGACTTCTGCTGCGGCGCACCGGCATTCCATTGGCTCGCGCCGGTCGACCCCCACTGCTGGCCGGGTTGCTGTCCCCACTGGGGCTGACCCTGCTGGGGTTGTCCCCACTGCTGGCCCTGGCCGGGCTGCTGCCCCCACTGCGGCTGACCCTGCTGCGGCTGGCCGGGGGTCTGCTGACCCTGCTGGCCCCACTGCTGCCCCTGGGCGGGCTGCCCCCACTGGGGCTGACCCTGCTGGGGTTGTCCC
>NZ_WVTE01000158.1:0-3430 GCF_009939605.1 Rhodococcus sp. YH1
CAGGAGCGGGGCGACTTCGACAACCTCAGGGGAGCCGGCAAACCCATCCCGCATCGCAGCGACGACGAGCTGTGGTGGGTGAAGGACTATCTGCGCCGGGAAGGACTGTCCACCGAGGCGTTCCTGCCGCCCCCGCTGCAACTGCGCAAGGAGATCGAGCGGTTGCGCAGCACCGTGCTCGACGTACCCTCCGAGCCGGCGGTGCGGCAGATCGTCCGGGAGCTGAACCGGCGGATCGTGGACTGCCTGCGCGCACCGAGCGGCCCCCTGGTCCCCATCCACAGGGTCGACCCGGAGGAGGTGGTCCGGCAGTGGGCCGCGGACCGGGCGGAGCTGCGGTCGAAACGCGCCGAGCGGGCCGCGGCAGCGGCCGCCGTGCTGCGCGAGTACGCCCCCGAGCCGCCGCGTAGGCGCTGGTGGCACCGAGTCCTGGGAATACGGTCCGCCGGAACCTGAGGCGCAGCGCGGCGACGAGTTCGCTCCCCCGAATCCGCACGACCGCACAGCCGCGCGGTCCACAGCCGTCCGCGACCACCATTTGCTGATTGTCGGGGCGTTCGTCGGTTCGTGTCGCGGAGACGAAAGTGCCGTCCCGGTCGGCGTACCCGTTGCCAGCAGACTGCCAGGAACGTCCCAAGGTTCCTCGAGCGTCACCGGCTGTACTGGTGTCGTTCGCATCGCGTTCACCGCACAGCGGTTCGCCGACGAGAGGCCGGTTCCATGGGAGTGTTCGACCGATTCCGCGCGTCCTCCGCGAAGGGCACGCACCGGGCGGAGGACGTCCCCACCGCACCGACCGGCTACCAGCAGACCGCCGGCAGGCTGCACGCCTTCAACCGCTACGAGATCAAATACTTCGTCGACGAGATGAAGGTCCCCGAACTGCGGCGGGAACTCGCGGCGCGGATGGACACCGATCCGTATTCGCCCCACGGCGGGTACCCGGTCACCTCGCTCTACTACGACACGCCGGACCTGCGGTTCTACTGGGAGAAGATCGAGGGCCTGCGGTTCCGGCGCAAGCTGCGGATGCGCCTGTACGGCAACCCTTCCGAATGCACCGACGACACGACGGTGCACATCGAGATCAAGCAGCGCGTCAACCGCGTCACCCAGAAACGGCGCATCGCAGTGCCGTACGGGAACGCGCGACGCTGGCTCGACGGACGGCAGGAGATCGACTGCGAACCCTCGCAACGCCCGTTCGCCCACGAGGTGACGACGCTGATCGGCAACCTCGACCTGCGGCCGATCGTGACCACCGGCTACCTGCGGGAGGCGTTCGTCGGCCGCGAGGCCGACCTCGGCCTGCGAGTGACGATCGACCACAAGGTGCACGGCCGCGACCGCGACTTCCACTTCGCCTCGGGAGCACAGAACCGGTTCGTCGTCCCGCCGAGGCTGGCGATCGTCGAACTGAAGGCCAACGAACGCGTTCCGTACTGGGCGACCGATCTGACCGCCCGGCTGGACATGTCGGTCGTCCGCGTCTCGAAGTACTGCCAGTCCGTCGAGGCGTTCGGCCTCGCTCCGCGCTCCCGGATGGGCGCCCCCGAACTCGTTCTGCCGCAAGGCTTCGACGACCGTGTGCCGACCGGTCTCTTCGAGACCTCGACGATGGCGCGCTGACCGCCGCACCGCCTGCCCGCGTCCCCGCAGGGGGCGCCGTTCCCGTCCCTACACCGAACCAGGACCATCATGAATTTCGACCTGCAAGACCTCAGCGGGACGTTCACGACGTTCGACATCATCGTGTCGCTGTCGCTGTCGTTCGTGCTCGCCTCGATCATCGGCTGGGTCTACCGCCACACCCACAGGAACGTCTCCTACAGCCAGTCCTACGTGCAGACCCTCGTGCTGGTCGGCATGGTGATCTCGCTGATCATGCTGGTCGTCGGCTCCAACATCGCCCGCGCGTTCGCACTCGTCGGCGCCCTGTCGGTGGTTCGATTCCGCAACGCCATCAAGGAAACTCGCGATGTAGGCTTCATCTTCCTGGTGATGGCCGTCGGCATGACGACCGGCACCCGCTTCTACCTGCTGGCGATCGCCGCGACGATCGCGATCTGCCTGGTGCTGCTGATCATGAACAAGTTCAACTGGTTCAAGCTCGACGTCCAGCGTCAGGTCGTGAAGGTGCAGGTGCCGCCGGAGCAGGAGTACAACGCGCTGGTCGAGGACGTGCTCATCCGGTACTGCTCCGAGTTCGAACTGGTCTCCACCGAATCCGTTCGCTCCGGTGCGCTGACCGAGCTGTACTACACCGCGCAGCTGAAGAAGGGCACGAAGCCGAACGAGCTGATCTCGGCCCTGAGTGCGGTCAACACCGGCCAGCGGGTGACCGTCCTGACCGGATACGACCAGACGGACATCTGATGGACGACACACCCACCGCCGGGCAGTCGCCGCCGCGGCGCCGGCTCCGGCACCGGGTCCCGACGTCGCTGCGCCGGCACTGGAAACTCCTGGCTGTGTTCGTCGTGTTCGTGACGATCCTGGCGACCGTGTTCGGGGCGACCCGCATCCGCCCGTACATCACCGGCGACCCGACGATCATCGCCTCGGAGATCACCGACAACATCACCGGCACGGTGGACCTGTTCGACGCCTCGGTCCCGCACGAACTGTCGGTCGAGATCACCGACGCGGAATACGACGAGATGATCACCGCCTTCCAGAGCACCGGCGAGAAGAAGTGGGTCACCGCCGATGTCACCATCGACGGCACGCTGATCACCGACGTCTCGGTGCGGTTGAAGGGCAACTCCACCCTCATGGGCGTGCGCGGCGAGGACGCCGGGCCCGGCGGCGAGGGCTTCGAGCCCCCGGAGGGGATGGAGCTGCCCGACGGATTCGATCCGGCGGCCATGGGCGGCCCGGGCGGCATGTCGCAGGCGTCCGAGGACGATCCGACGTCGCTGCCGCTGCTCATCAGCTTCGACGAGAACGCCGACGGCCGCGCCTACCAGGGCATGACCGAGATCTCGGTGCGCCCCGGCTCGCCCGTGCTCAACGAGGCGATGGCCCTGTCGCTGACCGCGGAGACCGGGCAGCCGACGCAGCGCTACGCGTACACGGTCTATTCGGTCAACGACAGCGCCACCACCACGCGCCTGCTGCTCGAACACCCCGACGACACGTATGCGAACTCCCTGTTCGACTCCGACGGCTACCTGTACAAGGCGGACGCGTCGTCGCGGTTCGAGTACATCGGCGACGACCAGTCGGACTACGCCGACCAGTTCGAGCAGATCAATGCGGTCGGGACGGGGAACCTGCAGCCGGTCGTCAGCTTCCTGAAGTGGCTGGACTCGGCGAGCGACGAGGAGTTCGGCGCACACCTGTCGGAGTGGGTGGACGTGGACTCGTTCGCGCGGTACGTCGCCACGCAGAACCTGCTCGTCAACGGTGACGACATGAGCGGGCCGGG
>NZ_WVTE01000016.1:0-19635 GCF_009939605.1 Rhodococcus sp. YH1
ATGCGATGATCGCCGCGATGCGGTCGTTGCCGGAGGTGATGCAGCGGTCGGTGACCTGGGATCAGGGCCACGAGATGCGTGCTCATGCCCAGATCACCATGGCCACCGACGTCGCTGTCTACTTCTGTGATCCGCACTCGCCGTGGCAGCGCGGCACCAACGAGAACACCAACGGTCTGCTCCGGCAGTACTTCCCCAAGGGCACCGACCTGTCGGTGTACACGCCCGAGGACCTGCAGCAGGTCCAGGACGAGTTCAACGGCCGCCCCCGGCAGACGCTACGCTGGCGCACGCCAACCGAAGCGTTCACCGAGCTTGTCGCATCGGCCGCCTGAAACCGCCCTGATCGAGCACGTGTGACATTCGGCCGTCAGGTGGGCGTCAGGCGCACCGTCAGGGGCGGCGGAACCACGCCTCCGGCACGTCCCGCAGCGCCTTCTCCAGGCGCAGCACCGACGTGGCGGTCATGTTCTGCGGCAACGAATCCGGCGCGAACCAGGCCACCTCGAGGTTCTCGTCGTCGGCGACGTGGGCCACGCCACCCGTCGGGCGCATCAGGAAGCACACGTCCAGGTACCGCGCGACGTCCCCGTTGGGATAGGTGATCGGAGCGGTCACGTCCACGCTCGTGAGCCGGACGATCTCGGCGTCGACGCCGGTCTCCTCCCGCACCTCGCGCACGGCCGCGACGGCGGGTTCCTCGCCGGGTTCCAGGATGCCCGAGACCACGGCCCACAGGCCGTTGTCCGCGCGACGGGTCAGCAGCACCCGTCCGTCGGGGTCGACGACGACGGCGCTGACGCCGGGCAGCCACAGCGGCGCGGGACCGACCTGTGCGCGCAGTTGCGCGACGAACTCCGGAATAGGCATGTCCCCGGGCGCCTTTCGACGAGGTCGACTCAGTTGGAATAGCCGTTGAGGGTGTTGCGCACATCCGTCAGGACGGCCTTCGCGGCCACCGGGCCGGGCGTGGACCACACCAGGTCGTCCACCGCGAACAGCCGGCTGTCGGTGACCGCCCCGAGCTCGAGCCACGCCTCGGAGTCCATCACCTCGCTGCCGTGCGCGACGCCGTCCTCGCCGGCGAAGCGGACGTAGATCAGGTCGCCCTCCGCGGCGGCCGGGTCGGCCTCGTCGAGCGGGGCGTCCGCGCGCCCGTCCTGCACACCGAACCGCTGTGCGGGCGGGCGCGCGGCGCCGGCGTCGGCGAGGACCTGTCCGGCGAACGAGGCGGTGCCCTCGACGACGGCGCCGTCGCCGGTGAACCGCACGATCGACGCCTGGGTCTGCGACGCGGTCACCGCCTTGCCGACGTCCGTCGCGGTCGCGCGGTAGTCGTCGAGCACGCGGCCGGCCGCTTGCGAGCGTCCGAGTGTTTCGCCGGCGCGGAGGAACTGCTGCCGCCAGAACACCGGGTCGGAGCCGACGAGCACCGTCGGCGCGACGGTGCCGAGCCGGCGGTAGAGCTCCGGGTCGGCGGACGAGCCGAGGATGAGGTCCGGCTCCACGCCGTCGATGAGCGCGACGTCGGGCGCCGATGTGGTGCCCACCGACGGCAGCGTCGCGATCCCCGTGCCCAGGTACTCGGCCCGGGCGACGTCGGTGGTCGTGCCGACCACCCGCTCCCACAGGCCCAGGGCGCACACCGCGTCCATCGCGGCGGCGTCGAGCACGACGATCCGCTGCGGGTCGGCGGGCACCTCGGAGACGCCGCCGGTGTGGATCACCGACCGGGTGCCGCCGGCGGGCTGCCCCGGGTCCGGGGGGCTGGGGAGCGCGCACGCGGTGGTCGTGTCGCGTTCGATCCCGACGACGGCCGCCCCGGCGATGCGGGTGGTGGTGCGCACGATGCCGCTCGCCGGATCGTCCGTCGCCTCCGCGCATCCCGCCAACCCGAGTGCCGCGACGGCGGCGAGGGCGACGGTGCACGTGACGGCGCGAGACCGGGACGCTGCGGGCATACGACCACTCCTGTCTAGGGGACGGTCCAGGTTAACTGGTGTGCGGATCGACCCCGAACGCCTCGGCGAGGTCGTCGAGGATCTCGTGCGCGCCCTGGATGGACACCGGCGTCATCCACAGGCTGTCGTCCACGTCCACCTTCCGGCCGCGCAGGTTCTGCCACAGCGGGTTGGAGAGGAACGGCTGCGCCGCCGCCTCGGACTTGCCCTCCCCGTCGCGGTACATGCTGACGAAGATCACATTCGCGTCCGCCTCGCCGATGAGTTCGGGGCTGATCGCGTTCATGATGCTGCTCGGATCGGCCGGGTCGGGTCCCTGGCTCGCGGGGCGGGCCAGGCCGGCGTCCTCGAGGACGATGCCGCTGAACGACGTGGTGCGGTAGAGGCGGGCGGTGGGCTCACCGGCGAAGCGGACCACCGAGACGGTGGGGTTGCCGGCTGTGGCGTTGATCTCGTCGCCGATGGCCTTCGCCCGGGCCTCGTAGTCGGCGATCTTCTGTTCGGCGAGGTTCTCCTTGCCGAGGGCCCGCGCGGCGAGACGGATGTTGTCCTTCCACGTCGGCCCGGTGCTCTCGGAGAAGACCGTGGGCGCGATGGCGGAGAGCTTGTCGTAGTTCTCACCGTCGCGCACGTCGGCGGACAGGATCAGGTCGGGGTGCAGCGCGGCGATCTTCTCCAGGCTCGCGTCGGAGACCGCACCGACGGAGGTGGCCCCGGCGGCGAACTGCCGGCGGCTGTCACCGAGGTAGTCGGGCAGTCCCTCGGTGCGGTAGTCGACGTAGCCGACGAGGTCGGACTCGAGCAGCAGCGTCGCGTCCGCGTAGCTGGTGTCGAGCGCGACGACCCGCAGCGGCTGGGACTCGACGGTGGTCGTTCCGCGGAAGTGCTCGACGGTGCGTGGGAAGCCCGCGGTGGCGGGGGTCTGCTCGGCCGTCTCGCCGGAGGAACAGCCCGCGAGCAGCACGGCCGCGGTCAGGGACGCCGCCAGGGCGGCGATGCCGCGGCGCAGGGGGAGGGGATACACGGTGGACCTCGTCTCTCGGGATCGCAAACAGTTAGGAAACGCTTACCTTAGTGTGTGGGCGAAACCGTGTGCTCGGTGAGGTGTGCCACGGCCCCGGGTTGCGTGGGTCACAGACCCCCGCCGGTATGCTCGACCGCCGAGTACGACACTGAGTAGGACCCGGTGAGCGTGCGGTGGTCGCACCGTCTACGATTCGATCAGCGCAAGCCAGAGAACGTTCGTCTCGCACTGCGAGTCGAGCGCGCAATCAGGAGGATTAGTGACTGCCGTAGCGCCCCAGCCAGTCCCGGAGATAGCTGCAGCGAGGCCGTACCCGCCGCGGCAGGGACCCAAGGGCTCGTTCTTCTACAAGATGATCACGACCACGGATCCCAAGATGCTCGGGATCATGTACATGGTCACCTCGTTCGCGTTCTTCCTCATCGGTGGCGTGATGGCTCTGCTCATCCGCACCGAGCTCGCGGTCCCGGGTCTGCAGTTCCTGTCGAACGAGCAGTACAACCAGCTGTTCACCATGCACGGCACGATCATGCTGCTGATGTACGCGACCCCGGTCGTGTTCGCCTTCGCGAACTACATCCTGCCGCTGCAGATCGGCGCGCCCGACGTCGCGTTCCCGCGTCTGAACTCGTTCAGCTACTGGCTGTACCTGTTCGGCGCGACGATCGTGACCGCCGGCTTCATCACCCCCGGTGGTGCGGCCGACTTCGGCTGGACTGCCTACAGCCCGCTCACCAGTGAGCTGCACTCGCCCGGCGTCGGTGGTGACTTCTGGGTCCTCGGCCTCGGCGTGATGGGTCTGGGCACCATCCTCGGTGCGGTCAACTTCATCACCACCGTCGTGTGCCTGCGCGCCCCCGGCATGACGATGTTCCGGATGCCCATCTTCACCTGGAACATCCTCATCACCAGCGTGCTCATCCTCCTGGCGTTCCCGCTGCTGACCGCCGCGTTCTTCGGCCTCTTCGTCGATCGCCACCTGGGCGGGCACATCTTCGACCCCGCCAACGGCGGCGTCATGCTGTGGCAGCACCTGTTCTGGTTCTTCGGCCACCCCGAGGTGTACATCATCGCGCTGCCGTTCTTCGGCATCGTCTCGGAGATCTTCCCGGTCTTCTCGCGCAAGCCGATCTTCGGCTACACCGGCCTGGTCTACGCGACGCTGGCCATCGCGGCGCTCTCGATCGCGGTGTGGGCGCACCACATGTACGCCACCGGCGCCGTGCTGCTGCCGTACTTCTCCTTCATGACGTTCCTGATCGCGGTGCCCACCGGCGTGAAGTTCTTCAACTGGATCGGCACCATGTGGAAGGGCCACCTGACGTTCGAGTCGCCGATGCTGTTCTCGGTCGGCTTCATCGTCACCTTCCTGTTCGGCGGCCTGTCCGGCGTCATCCTCGCCAGCCCGCCGCTCGACTTCCAGCTGCACGAGTCCTATTTCGTCGTGGCGCACTTCCACTACGTGCTCTTCGGCACCATCGCCTTCGCCACCTACGCCGGCGTCTACTTCTGGTTCCCGAAGATGACCGGGCGCATGCTCGACGAGCGTCTCGCCAAGTGGCACTTCTGGCTGACCTTCCTCGGCTTCCACACCACGTTCCTGGTGCAGCACTGGCTGGGCAACGAGGGCATGCCGCGCCGCTACGCCGACTACCTGCCCTCGGACGGGTTCACCACCCTGAACATCATCTCGACCGTCGGTGCCTTCGTGCTCGGCGCCTCGACCCTGCCGTTCCTGTGGAACGTGTTCAAGAGCTACCGGTACGGCCAGGTCGTGACCGTCGACGACCCGTGGGGTTACGGCAACTCCCTCGAGTGGGCGACGAGCTGCCCGCCGCCGCGGCACAACTTCACCGAGCTGCCGCGCATCCGCTCCGAGCGCCCGGCGTTCGAGCTGCACTACCCGCACATGAGCGAAAAAATGCGGTCCGAGGCGCACGTGGGCTGGGGTTCGCACGCCCAGACCGCTCGCGCGATCGAGGGGAAGCACTGACATGGAGGACGGACGCCGGTTCCGCCGGTACACGACACTCGGCGAGACCCGCACCCGCCCCGACCCGACGGCCCTGCTGATCGCGATGCTGGTGCTGGCGGTGCTGCTCGCGTCCCCGTGGTGGCTGGCCCCGGCCCCGGCCGTGCTGCTGATCGTCGCGGCCCTCGCCGGCACGGTCGCGGTCGGTGCCACCAGCCGGAGGACGATCGTGCCGACCCGGTGGTCTTGACGTCCCGCCCGGGCTGAGTACTGCATCGACAGTGTCTGATGTGGGGGTGTGTGGTGGCGCGCGGGCACTGGTCCGGCCGGCGCTGCGCCAGTTCGACCAGTGCCGGCACCAGGCGGAGATTCCGTGGAGCATGTCGTCGCGCCCCTGCGGGAGCGTGGGTACGGCGCCACGGCGTGTGCACGCGAGGCTCCGGCCGCCACCACATCCTTACGGTGCCGTAACTTACGGTGCCGTAACTTACGCTAGGGTAGTCGCATGGCCATCTCAGATCTTCAGGAATTCGCGCATCTGACGGACGCGGATGTCGAGGCCCTCGGCCGAGAGCTCGATGCCCTCCGTCGCGACATCGAGGACTCCCGCGGCGAACGCGACGCCCGATACATCCGCAACACCATCAGGTTGCAGCGCAGCCTCGAACTCGCCGGGCGAGTGACCCTGTTCGGCAGCCGGCGCCGTCCGCTGTGGTTGCTCGGCACGGGTCTGCTCGGCGTGTCGAAGATCATCGACAACATGGAACTCGGGCACAACGTGATGCACGGGCAGTGGGACTGGATGAACGATCCCGAGATCCACTCCGCGAGTTGGGAATGGGACAACGCCGACCCGTCGGCGCACTGGAAGCAGACCCACAACTATCTGCACCACAAGTACACCAACATCCTGGGCATGGACGACGACGTGGGATTCGGCCTGATCCGGGTCACCCGGGACCAACGGTGGAAGCCGTTCAACGCCGGCAACCTCGTCTACAACGCGTTGCTAGCGCTGCTGTTCCAATACGGCGTCGCCATCCAGCACCTCGAACTCGGCAAGGTCGCCAGGGGCCGGGACGACCGTGCCGAAACCAGCCGTAAGCTGCGTGAGGTGGGCCGGAAGGTGGGCCGACAGATCGGCAAGGACTACGTGTTGTACCCGGCCCTCACCGGGAGGGCGTGGAAGTCCACCCTGACGGCCGACATCACTGCCAACGTGATCCGTAATCTGTGGACCAACGCGGTGATCTTCTGTGGGCACTTTCCCGACGGCGCGGAGAAGTTCACCAAGGCGGACGTCGACAACGAGAGCCAGGCCCGCTGGTATCTGCGACAGATGCTCGGCAGCGCCAATATCTCCGGTGGTCCGTTGATGGATTTCATGACGGGCAACCTCAGCTATCAGATCGAGCACCACCTGTTCCCGGACCTGCCGTCCAACCGGTATGCCGAGATCGCCGTGCGGGTGCGCGCATTGTGCGGCAAATACGACCTGCCCTACACCAGCGGTCCGCTCGCGGTGCAGTACCTCAAGACGTGGCGCACCATCGCGAAACTGTCGCTGCCGAACAAGTACCTCAAAGACACTTCGGACGCCGCCCCCGAGACCGCATCCGAACGCGGCTTCGGCGGGATGCCGGTTGTCGATCCCGTCACCGGCCGGCGGCGCGGACTGGCCACCACGATCCGCGCGAACCGCCGGATTCGTGGCGTGCGGCGACTTCTGGGGATGCGCTGATCGACGCGTAGGTGTTTCGAAGTGCCGTCGTGCGGACTCACAGCCGGGCACGGCCGACGAGATGATCGCCGCGCACCCGCCGAACCAGTGGCGCCGCACCCCCGCCTGCACCGGACCCCGGCGCACCAGGTGCACCGACCTCACCACGGTCGCCGGGTCCCGGGGGCGGGCCGATGGTCATCCGCCGGCGCTGTGGGTTGCGGCGAAGACGACGAACACCACGAACAGTGCCGCGGTACCGAGCACGGCACCGGTGAGGGCCTCCCGATGGTTCGTTGCCAGGCCCTTGTCGACCCGGTCCAGGCCGACCCAGCCGCAGACCACCGCGGCCAGCCCGGCGGGAATCGTGATCAGGTCACCGATGAGGGGAACGAAGGCGAACACCGCGGCGGTGATTCCCGCGACAAGCGCGGTGCTACCCGCACCGTTGCGGAACGGCGACTCGGTGGAACGGTGTGGCGGCATACCAGCTCCCCATCCAGGACAAGGCGATCATGTCCGTCCATGGTGCCTCGCACCGCTGGATCTCGCCGCACTACCCGTGCGCCGGGCAGGGGCGTCTCGGCTCGGCCGCGGCGCATGCCGTGACCGGCGTCCGTGCGTCAAGGCCGGGTCTGCCGGGCACGCAGGGCGGCGATCATACGGTGGAGTTCACCGAGGGTGACCCACAGTCTGCGTGCTTCGTCCTCGAATCGTTGGGCACTGACCGCGAAGCCGTGCCGTTGTTCATCGGCGGCGCAGTGCTCAGCAAAGTTGATCCGCGCTGTGACCTGCTCGAACTCTCGCTCGAGCACGCCGAGAAAGAGCTGAGCCTGTGCCCGGTCGGCACGGCGGGCCGCAGCCTCGGCATCGGCTGGCCCCACCGGGCCGGGGCGGACGGATGCGATGATCATGAGAGTTCGAGGGTCGCGTCGCGGACCATGTCGAGTGTGCTGGCGTGCGAGGGGCCGGTCGGAGTGCTCGCAACAGTGTGGAGCAGCAGGGTCACGGTCGGGCGCGGGTAACGGTAGCGGGCGCAGGCCGCATCAAGGCAGTCCTCGATCACGGCACTCACCTCGCGTTGCTCCAATGCCGCAGCCGCAGGAATTCTCGTGTCCGCGATGGTGATCGCCAGTTGACTCAGTAGCACACGGTGGCGGCGCCGGATGTGTTCCATCGCGGCGACCGCACGGTCGATACACGCGTCCAGGCAGCGTTCCCCGGCCCCGGGAGTCTCGAGTGCGCAGCACATCCCCGCCAGGCGCAGGTGCTGTCGGTGTAACACCCGCTCGACGCCGGCATCGATCGTGCCGACGTCCGCGGCGCACTCGGACACGTGGATCCAGACGTTCTGCTTCGGCCGTGATCGGGCGAACAGGTGCCAATGGGCGAGCATTGCGGACCTTCTCCTTGATCAGGTGGCCCGCGCCGTTGCGGGTCCTTCCACCCATACCGCCGCCGAGGATCGAAACGGATGCGTCTTGACGCTTTCCTTATGCTCTGGACCGAAAGTTTGATGCGGTGCTTACTCATCACCCAGCTTCGCGGGGCCCGTGGCGCCCTCGCTCGGAATGGGGGCGACTGTCGGAGGCTCGGAGCGTTCGGCATGCAGATCGGAATACTCGAGCATCGGAGCGCATCCCGTGCCGGCGGTCGGGTTCGATCGAGCGATTCAGGAGAAGCGAATCGGGGGCGCAGGCCACAACGCGGTGTGCTGTTGCCCGCCGTGACGGGCACAGGGCGGCGGCTCCTCGGTCCGGAGGCGTAGAGATTTCGCAAGGATCCGACGGCGAGTCTTCCCTGCCGGGTCGGGACGGGCCGATGCTCGTTGGTGGTCGAAACCCGTCGACGCGAAGGAAGGATACGTGCGCGTGAGCGACATGCTGACCACGTGGATGCTCCTCGGGGCGTTCGTGACAGCCGCCTTGGTCATCCGCTACCTCAACACCGCTTCGGACCGGCCGACGGCCCGGGCACCGCTGCGCTATGTCCGTCGCCCGCCGGTGCCGCCTTCTGGGATCCCGGTGGTCCGCTACTGCTCGCCGGCTCCGGCCGCAGAGCGGACTCGACTGCAATTCCCGCCGGCCGACGACGATGTGCGGCTGCTGATCGCGGTCGAATGACCACCCCCGTGCCGCTGTGCGCGATCGGCGTGTTCGTCGATTTCACCCTTGCCCAAACGGCGATGGTGCGGCACTGATGGTGCACGCGTGGGCCCGGGTGGCGCAGACGGATACTGCTCAGTGGGGTATGGGTACGGTCCTGGCCGGCACCGCCGGTGCCTGGCTCCTCGTGGTTGCTTTGCCGCTGCTGGTGGCCGGGATGTGCACGGTCCGCCGGACGTTCCTGCATCGCCGGTACGTGTGCCGGTGGCCGATGCCGTCGTCTGCCACACCCGCAACCGTCTCGCCTCGGTCCACGCCACCCCGTGCGAGCGTGACCTCTCACTCCGATCGGAGAATCCCGATGTTCGACGCTCTTGCCCCCGTCCTGTTGCTGATCGGCGTCCCCACCCTCGTCCTGCTGACAGTTCGCCGCCTCAACCTCCGCGACTGCCGGCACGAGCCACCTGCCGACAGCCCGCATACCGGAGGCCGCACCGTAGGGTCGGAACCGCCGCACGGCCCTGCCGACCCACATCCGCCGGGGTCTCGACGGACCCGCCACACGCCCCCGCGCGGGTGCGGTCCGTCGGTCGCCGATGGGGGAGTGTCCTTATCGGACACTCCCTGTCGCGACAACCACACCACCGGTCCGAGTCGGCGAAGCGCGGGGGAATCGGGCCGGAATCGAGGATGACGTGGCGTGAGCACTCGGCGGACCAATAGCTCGGAGCATCCGCACCCGTGCGCAGTGGAGACCCGTCAGGGGTGGCTCACTGTGTGAGGATCGTTGGCGAGTGGTCGGTGTGGAAGCGGGGCAGGGCGGCGCAGAGGGCGGACAGTTCGTTGCCGCTACGAAGGACGGTGCCGTCGGGCCGGACGATGACAGCGCGCGCCCGGCCGCGGCGTATCCAGCGGTGCAGATCGGTGTCCGGCCGAGCCAGCAGGACTGTGCCACCCCGTTGTTCGATGGCGGTGCGTTGTTCCGTGGTCGGGGAGACGGAGGTGACCACCGCGAACCGGCCGGCGACGACCTCGGCGAATCGGCGACCCTCGTCGAGGACCGGATTCGGGATCAGGCGGCCCGCTCGGCTTCTGCGTAGTCGGGATCGCTCGATGAGACTGGAGCGGCGGAGAGCCGGGGTCTCGTTGTCCATGATCTTGTCGCTGAGGCCCGGCACGCGGTGCAACAGCGGTAGGGCGACGCGGCGGATGAGATTACCGAGTTCGCCGCCCTCGGTCATGGCCATTCCGACGAACTTGGCCCGCCGGATCAGCGCCAGTGCGTGGGGCTTGCGTTCGATCTCGTAGGTGTCCAGTGCGCTCTCAGGCAGATCCCCGCGGAGGACGCCTGCAAGTTTCCAGGCGAGGTTCATCGCGTCCCGCATCCCGGCCCCCATCCCCTGTCCGATGAAGGGCGGTGTGAGATGGGCGGCGTCGCCCAGCAGAAACACGTGCCGGTCGCGCCATCGGTCCGCGATTCGGGCTCGAAAGGTGTACTCGGCCAGACGGACCAGCTCCAGGTCTTCGGCCGGTGTGTTCCTTGTCCATGGCGAGATGAGGGGATGCAGTCGGGCCATTTCGCGATAGTCCTCGGCGCTCTCACCGGGCTTCAGACGGAACTCCCAGCGGTAGCGCGTTTTTCCGATTCGCATGTACGTTGCCGCGCGCACGGGGTCGCACACCTGGTGCACGCCCTCCCACTCGCCGAGGTCTGCGGTGGTGGCGACGTCGACAACCAGCCAGCGTTGTTCGAACTTCAGATCCCGCATCGTTGCCTGAATCTGTTCTCTGACCATGCTGTTGGCGCCGTCGCAGCCCAACACGTATCTGGTCCGTACCGATTCGTGCACGCCGGTGCTTCGGTCGGTGAAGTCGACGCGAATGCCGCCGGTCTTGTCGTGGGCCAGCCCGGTTACTTCGACGTCGCCGCGCAGAGAGGCCCCTGGGTACCGTTCCAGATTGGCGCGCAGGATCTCCTCGAACTGCGGCTGATCGAACATGTTGGCCTCGGGGTAGCCGTGTACGCCCGGGCCGGGGTCTCGGTGGAACTCGGTGAGAATTCGCATGTTCCGGTCGAGGAGCCGCAACCCGAGGCACGGCCGGGAGATCGCCGCGAACTCGTCGGCGATCCCGAGGTGCGCCAGGATCCGGTGAATCTCACCGTCGAGGTGGACCGCCCGCGGCTGCGCATAGACGCCCTCCCAGCGCTCGAGTATCAGGCAGTCGACCCCGTGCTGAGCAAGCAGCGTGGCGGCGGTCAGTCCGGTGGGTCCGGCACCGACGACGACGACCGGGACAACCCGCTCGCTCATCGGATCGATCCGAACAGGACGGCGAGGTAGGCGAGGATCAGCGCGCTGACGAGGATGGCGGGCGTCATCTCACGCAATCCATCTCCGTTGCGTACGTGCGTAACGACGGCCCCTGCCATCAGGAGCAGGAGCCCGACGCCGGCCGCGGCGCCGAGCGCCGGTACGAGTCCGCCGAGCAGGAGACCGGCTGCACCGGCGACCTCGAGCGCACCGATACCCCGATACGTGCTGACGGAAATACCGACGTGGGCTGCCCGTTCCCGCATCGGCGAGGTTGCCGCCATCTTGCTCACGCCGAGCAGGAGGTAGAGGACTGCGAGCGAGACCGCCAGAACTAGGGATGCGGTAATCATTTGCGCACCATTACCTTCCAATTGATCGCATATCGGTCCAAGATCGCCTTGACCGCCGGTTCGCCGGCAGATCCGTCGATCTCGACAGTGGCAAGAATCGAACCGTCCGCTACGGACGCATGGATGCTGTCGACCCCTGCGATGGTGGCGAGGGCCTGCTCGAGCTCGCGCCGTGTCGCGTCCGCGCGCAGTGCGAGCTTGTAGGGCTTGCCTACCGCCGTGACAGGCAAGGCGTGGAGGATGGTCACCGTTCTGGGTGCCGCGGCCCGTTCGGGGACACGCTCACCCGCCCAGGCTTGCAGCTCATCCTCGGTGATGCCGGCGTCTGCGGCAACGGTGACGTACGCGACGGGCACTTCGCCCGCGTGGGCATCGGGTCGTCCCACCGCGCTGACCGCGGTGACCTGCGGATGGGCCAGTAGGGCGTCTTCGATGACCGCTGGATCGATGTTGTGCCCGCCCCGGATGATGATGTCCTTCGCGCGTCCGACCAGGTAGATGAAACCGTCGCTGTCGACGCGCGCCAGGTCGCCGGTATCGAGCCACCCGTCGACCAGTTTGCCCATACCGTCGAGCACGTGTCCGTGTTCGTCGTGGGCGACAGCGTAGCCGGCGAACACCGTCGGACCGCTGATGGCCAGCACGCCGGTCGTTCCGCTGGGCAGGTCTTCCCAGCTGCCGTCTTCGCGGACGCGTACCACTTTGACCTGCTGATAGGGCATCCGTAGGCCCACCGCGCCGGGTCGCGGCGCGTCGGTGAAGCTGCGTGCACTCGCGCAGGTTGCCTCCGTCAGGCCGTAGCCTTCGAGAAGGGGCACACTCGTGTGTTCCCGGAACTTCTCGACGACCGCAGTCGGCAGAGGCGACGCTCCGACCATGGCGAATCGCAGACTACTGATATCGGCGTCGACCGGGCGCTCCGCAAGGGCCGCGTATATGGTGGGCACCGCGCTCATCGACGCGATGCGGTAGTGCTCGACGATCTTCCAGAATTCGCTGAGCAGTACCGGGTCGCGGTAGCCGAGCGGGCCGGCCCACACCACACCCTGGCCCTTGAACAGCGGTGCCAACAGCGTGACCATCAAGGCATTGACATGGAACAGCGGCAGGGCGGCGAATACCACGGAGTCCTGGTCCCACAACGAGTTCGCGGCCAGCATCCAGGAATTGGCGACCTCGTTGTCGTGGGTGTGGGCGGCCAGCTTCGGAACACCGGTGGTACCACCGGTGTGAAACAGTGCCGCCATGTCGAACCCACGAGGGGGATCACCGGCGAAGCCGGAGGAGTCGATGTCGGCCGACAGCGCACCGAAATAGCCGATCCGCACTCCGTCGACTTCGGGCAGGTCCTCGGGAGCGCCGGCTGCACCGGTGGGCCTGAGGACCAGCACTGCGTCCACCCCTCCGCTCACGGCAATCTCGTGCGCGACCTCCCATGTGTCGGCCGCAAGTTCCGGACCGGCCGCGACGAGTACCCGGGCACCTGAGCGGCGCAACAGTTCAGCGATGTGCTGCTGCGACTGTGCCGCGTTGATGGGGGCGGCGATGCCGGCAAGCTGTGCGGCGAGAGTCGCGGGGATCAGTTCGGCACAGTTGGGCGCCATCAAGGCGACCGGGTCGTGGCGCCGCACGCCCAGACGATGGAGCAGGTTCGCGTAGCGGTGAACATCGTCGAGTAGTTCGGAGAAGCTGCGCTGCAACGGCTCCCGCCACCGCGCGGCGTCCGGGAGGACGGTGAGCGCGAGGCGGTCCGGCCACATGCGGGCCGCTCGGGTGAGCAGGGCATAGGTGGACTCCGGAAGCCCCCGATCTCGCAACGGCACGGCCTCGATCGCCGTCACATCCGTGGGCGCTGCGTACCGCGGCCACAGCAGGTCGGTGGTCATCGCGCGTACCTCACCACCGTGCGCTGCCGCCCCAAGTCGATCGTCCCGTCGTCTGTGGCGACGGTGGCTTCGATGACGTCGCCGTCCTGCAGATAGTTCGAATTCCTGGCCTGGCCCGCGAAGAAGAGCTTCCATTTGACTGCCGGCGGCAGCAGGGAGGAGAGGATTTCGATCGGCTTCGGTGGGGCGCTCAGCGCCGTCCCGACCGGTGTTCCGGTCAGCAGCAGGTCTCCGGCATCGAGGCGTTGGAACCGGGTCAGCGCCTGCAGAGTCTCGGCCGGCTGGTAGATCATGTCGGCAACGGTCATGTTCTGGCGAGGCTCACCGTTGACCCAGAGCCGCAGGCGCAGGTCGGTGAACCGCTTCAGTTCGTCGGCATCGAGCAGTACGAGCGCGGGGCCGACCGGGGTGAACGTCGGGTACGACTTGGCCTCGTAGAACTGCGTTTTGGGAAGCTGGACGTCGCGCGCGGAGATGTCGTTGGTGACAACCAGGCCGGCGACGTGATCGGCGAGAGTGTCTGCGGTGATCGTGGTGCCGACGGGGAGTTCACGCCCGAAGACGAGCCCGATCTCCACCTCGTAGTCCAGTAGCCGGACATGGGCAGGACGGATCACGTCGTCGTGGGGACCGCCGATCGAACCGGATGCCTTTCGGAAGAAGGTCAACGGAATGGTGTCGGGGTTCATCCCCGCGTCCTTGACGTGCGAGGCGAAGTTCGTCATCTGTGCGACCACACGGCAGGGGGCGGTGACCGGGGAGAGCAACGAGAGGGTCTCGACGGGCACGGTGCCCTCGCTGGACGCCGCTGCCTCGACGGCTGGTCGGTCGGCCAGCAGTTGAGCGGTGGTGGTGGCCTCGGTGTCTACCCGGGCGGCACCCGTCGGTGTGACGACCCACCAGGCGTCGGCGGTGCGGAGGACAGAGATGGTCATGAGCTGGCAACTTTCAGAAGGCCGCGTAGGCGGTGGAGGTCGAATTCGTTGTCAGCGCGCAGCGCGAGGGCGATGGCGCGCAGTTCCTGGAGTGAGTCCCGACCGGGGCTCACTCCGAGGAAGTCCTTGGTGGCGGGCGGCCCCCACTGGGCCAGTCCGGACGCGGTCATCGGTGCCCAGCCCGCCTCGAGCGTGTTGTCGAAGAGATCGCCGTCGCTGAAGTGCTCGACCATGAATCCGTCGGGGTCGCGCCAGTAGTCGAAGATCTGGCTGCCCTGGATGTGCCGGCCGATGCCCCAGGACCGGCGGTAGCCCCGGTCGAGCAGGTACTCGCCTCCCGCCGCGAGGGAGTCCAGGTCGGCGACCTGATATGCCGAATGCACATAGCGGTTGGCCGGGCCGAGAACCATCGCGAGGGTGTGATGGTCGGTGGGCGTGGCACCCCGGTCGCAGCGGATGAAGCTCATGATCGGGCCCCGGGCCCGTTGCCCCGGGTAGTAGAGGAAGTCGCTGACGATCAGTCCGAGGTGCTCGAGGTACCAGTTGAGCGTTTCGAGGTACTTCGTCGTCTGGAGCACGACGTGACCGAGCCGTTGCACGGTGGCCGGCGCGCGGGGTGGCCGCTGGGTGGCGTTCACCCGCCCGCGGTCGTGTCCGAAATTGAAGTGGAGCGGAGCCTGGGCGGCCAGCGCCGGCAACTCGAACGTGTCGGACACCACGCGGACTCCGAGAGCGCTTGGATCCACGAGATCGACAGCGATCCCGCCGAGGCTCTCGGGGAGGGGCACGACCGCACCTCCGACTGCGTCCGCGAGTCGCAGCACGTCGGTCGAGTCGGCTGCCCGGAAGGCGGGACCGACGAACCGCGAACGCGGGCCTCGGCGGATGAGCACGCAGGGCGAACCGGGGTCTGTGCCGCGCAACTGTAGTTCGTGCGCCGTTCGGAGCGCCGTCGCAAAACCGAAGGCATGGGCGAACGCCTCCGCCCGATCGAGGTCGGGCTTCTCGAACTCCAGCCACGCGAGGTCGAACACCTTGATGATCGGCTCGGCGGCCTTCCCCCGGTGCTCGCCCGCCAGCGCGCCCTGCTCACTGTGCAGTCCGGTATGCGGGTCATGGTGGACACTCATGGACCACTCCCTTCAAGTTATGACGATATCGTCACTTACGAAGATATCGTCAGTCAAGAGTTTTTGAGGAATTCGTCACAATTGATGACGCGCCGTAGGGTAGGGCCAGGTCGGACGGATCAGAGAGAAGGGCACGCAGGCATGACCGAGCAGAGCACCGATGCACCGAACCGTCTGGACCGGCGCAAGGCGCGCACCCGCGCCGCACTCGTACGCGCAGCCCAGTCGTTCATGGCGGCAGGGAAACCGACCGCGCCGATTCTCGAGATCACCCAAGCCGCAGATGTCGGGATGGGGTCCTTCTACAACCACTTCCAGACCAAGGAGGAGCTCTTCCACGCTGCCGTGGAGGAGGCCCTCGACCGCCATGGGGCGGTGCTCGACGAACTGACCTCATCCCTGCGACGCCCGGCGCGCCGGGCACCTGCGGTCGTTCCCGCTGCCCGGCGGCGACGTCGCCGTGCGCACCCCGGCCCGGGTCGCGCTGGCCGTGCTGCGGGAGGCCGGCATCGAGGAGATCGAGGACCTGCCGTGCGTGAGCGCGCTCGGTGCCGCCGAACGCGCCCTGGTGGACTCGCAGCTGGCGTCGGGCGTCGGCTGCGTGCGCACCACCAGCGCCGGCCGGCTGTTCGACGCGGTGGCCTCCGTGCTGGGGGTGCGGCACCGGATCAGCTACGAGGCGCAGGCCGCGATCGAACTCGAGGTGCTGGCGCGCACCGCCACGGATGCCGCGCCGGTGCATTCGTCGCTGCGGGGGGACGAGCTGGACTGGGCCGGCACGCTGGCCTGCCTCGTCGCCGGCGTCCGGCTCGGGGTCCCCGCCGCGGACCTCGCGGCAGGCTTCCACCGTGCGCTGGCATCGGCAACAGTGCGGTTGGCGGCCCGGATCGCCGATGCGGCGGAGGTACGCACCATCGGCCTGACGGGCGGCGTGTTCCAGAATCGGCTCCTGCTGGGCATGGTCCGAACTATGCTGCAGGACAGAGGGTTCGAGGTGCTGACACACAGGCGGGTGCCGCCGAACGACGGTGGCCTGTCGCTGGGGCAGGCCGCGCTCGGTGCCGCGTTCGCACGCGGCCGGGCCGTGGACCCTGCCGGGACGGGACGAGCGCGATGACATCGACACACGACACCGAGCCGATCGGCGCGGAACTCGCCGCCGACCTCGCCGCGACGGCGCTGAGCCTGGCCCGCCGGTTCCATGCCGGGGCGACCCTGTGGGTGGTGTCCCCGCAGTGGGAGCCGCACGCCCATCACGTGGCGGTCGAGTTCGTGCACCCCGTGATCATGGGTAAACGGGCGTTGCCGTCGGTGTCGCTCGTGGAGCCGGACCCGGTCGCCCAGTGCCGGGTCGCCGCCCGCCCCGGCGACGTCATCCTGGCGGTCGCCTCCGCCGATCAGCCGGCCGTGCGCGAGATCGCCCGGCGCGCACCCGCGTGGGGCACCGACACCATCTGGATCGGCTCCGGTCCGCGGCCCGCGCCCGGTGCGGCCACCCACGTGCTGTGGGTGGACTCGGACGATCCGATGGTGCCCGCCACCGGGCGGTTCGTCCTGCTGTACCACCTGCTGTGGGAACTGACGCACGTGTGCTTCGAGCATCCAGGCCTGCTCGCCGACCCGGGCTGCACCGACGAGGTGTGCGTGACCTGCAGCGACGAGGGCCGGCTCGGCGAGGTGATGTGGCCGGCCGACGACACCGGCGCCGCGCCGGTGCGGACCGCGGTCGGCCGGGAGCGGGTCGACGTCTCCCTCCTCGGCGACGTCACGCCCGGCGACCTGGTGCTGGTGCACGGCGGCGTCGCCCTCACCAGACTCGACGCGCCGGAACTCGATGCTGGGGCACTCGATGAGGGGGAACGGCTGTGAGCACCGAACCGGACGGCACCGACTTCCTGTACCCGTTCATCGACGCGCAGGAGCACGACGCCACCGCCCTGTTGCGCGACCTTGCGGAATCCGCCCGCGGCAAGGCGGCCGACAGCGCGCGTCTGCAACGGGCTTCGCTGGACGAATGGGGCGAGGACCTCGTCGCGGCGGGGCAGCGCATGGCCGAGCGTTTCGCTCGCGGCGGCCGGCTCTACACCTTCGGCAACGGCGGCAGCTCCACCGACGCGGCGACCCTGGCGACGCTGTTCAGCCGGCCGGCCCGGGGACGGCCGGTGCCGGCCTGGTCGCTCGCCGCGGACCAGGCGGTGGTGACGGCGCTCGGCAACGACGTCGGATTCGAGCTGATCTTCTCGCGGCAGATCATCGCGCACGCGCACGGCGACGACGTCGCGATCGCCCTGTCCACGTCCGGCAACTCCGACGACCTGATGACGGCGCTGGCGGAGGCGCGGCGGCGGGGACTGCTCACCATCGGATTCGCGGGGCACGACGGCGGCCGGATGGCCGCCACCGACGATCTCGACTTCTGCTTCACCATCCGCTCGCAGAGCATCCACCGGATCCAGGAGAGCCACGCCCTGATCGGGTACCGGCTGTGGTCGGCCGCGCAGGAACACCTGGCGCGCGCGGAATCGGCGACGGGAGGCGGACGGTGAGCACATCGGCCGAACGCGAGGACCGGGTCCTCGAACGGATCGAGGCGTTCCGGCGGCGCCGGCCGCGCCTGCGCGACACCGTGATCTCCCTCTCGCACGGCGCCGGGGGCAAGGCGTCCGCGGCACTGGTGGATTCGGTGTTCGTCGAGGCCTTCCGCAACACCGAACTCGAGCAGCTCGGCGACGCCGCCACCGTGCGCCTCGACTCCGGGGAGAGACTGTCGTTCTCGACGGACTCGTTCGTCGTCAAGCCGCTGTCGTTTCCGGGCGGCTCGATCGGGCACCTCGCCGTGCACGGCACGGTCAACGACCTCGCCGTGTCGGGCGCGCGGCCGCGGTGGCTGTCCGCGGCGTTCGTCATCGAGGAGGGCTTCGAGATCGCGCGGCTGCGCGAGATCGTCGCCGACATGGCTGCGGCCGCCACCCGGTCCGGGGTCGAGATCGTCACCGGCGACACCAAGGTGGTGGGCCGGGGCGCCGCCGACGGTCTCTACATCAGCACCGCCGGGGTCGGCCTGGTTCCCGCCGGGCGCCGCCTCGGGGCCGACCTGGTGCGCCCCGGCGACCGCGTGCTGATCTCGGGGACGCTCGGCGACCACGGCATGGCGGTGCTGCTGGCCCGCGGCGACCTGGCGATCGAAGCGGACATCGCCTCCGACACGGCGCCGGTGCACGAGCTGGTGGCGGCCCTGCTCGCAGCCGCGCCGTCGACCCGGTGGATGCGTGACCCCACCCGCGGTGGCGTCGGTACCGTCTGCAACGAGCTGGCGCAGGCCACCGGCCTGGCGGTGGTGCTCGACGAGGCCGCGCTGCCGATCCGGCCGACGGTGACCGGGGCGTGCGACATGCTCGGCATCGACCCGCTGTACGTCGCCAACGAGGGCAAGTTCGTCGCGGTCGTCGCCCCGGACGAGGCGGACGCCGCCCTCGCCGCACTGCGGGCGTGCCCCGGCGGCGGCGACGCCGCGGAGATCGGGGAGATCCTGGCCGAACCGGAGGGCATCGTCGCGTTGCGTACCGCGTTCGGGGGCAGCCGGATTGTGGACATGCTCGTGGGCGATCCGCTGCCCCGGATCTGCTGAGGTGAGGAGAGACGCAATGTGCCTGGGAATTCCCGGCCGGGTGGTCGACATGGTCGACCCCGCCCAGCATCTGGCGAAGGTGGACGTCAACGGCGTGCAACGCGCCATCAGCGTCCGGCTGCTCGCCGGCACCGGCCTGCAGGTCGGGGACTGGGTGCTGGTGCACGTCGGCTTTGCGATGGCCCGGATCGACGAGGACGAGGCGAAGCTGACCCTCGATCAGGTGCGGAAGATGGGCGCCGACTACGTCAACGAGATCGAAGCCTTCAACGCGTCCGAGATCGCGTGAGCACCGGATGAAAGGCGGAGCAGGATCATGAAATTCGTCGACGAGTTCCGCGACCCCGCCGCGGCGCGCGCCCTGGTGGCCTCGATCACCGACCTCGCCGCCGGGGAGGAGTTCAAGTTCATGGAGGTGTGCGGCGGCCACACCCACACCATCTACCGGCACGGCATCGAACATCTGCTGCCCGCGTCGGTGATGCCCGACGCCGCATTCGAGTCCGCGCTCGACGACGCCTGCCGCACGCTCGCCCACCTCGGTGCGGAGGTACGGGACGTGACGCTGCCGGAGACCGACGACCTGCTCGCCGTGTATCCCGTCGTCAC
>NZ_WVTE01000159.1:0-3391 GCF_009939605.1 Rhodococcus sp. YH1
CGGTCGACCCCGGCCCACGCCATCACCTTGGAATGGACGAACGGGCGAGCCGGCCCGCGTACCTCCCACAGCCCGTTGTCGGGTTCCTGCCAGTGCCCTTCTCGGCTGCGGATTCGTCGCCGAAGCCCGGGCCTGGCGGAACTGGCTGGTGCGGGCGGTGGCCGGGAATCCGGCGGACCTGCAGATGATGTACCAGCTCGACGGGGCCCGGCGGGTGCCGGAATACGAGGTGCCGTGGCTGTCCGGCTACGAGGCCTCCGTGCCCGTGCGCATCGGCAACGCCGCCGCCGGGCAGTTCCAGCTCGACGTGTGGGGTGAGGTGCTCGACGGTCTGCACCTGGCCCGGCAGAGCGGCCTTCGCGGTGACCCGGCCTGGGACATCGAGGTGGCATTGCTGGACTTTCTCGAAGGGCACTGGCAGGAACCCGACAACGGGCTGTGGGAGGTACGCGGGCCGGCTCGCCCGTTCGTCCATTCCAAGGTGATGGCGTGGGCCGGGGTCGACCGCGGTATCCGGGCGGTCGAACGGTTCGGTCTGCCCGGCCCGGTCGACCGTTGGCGCGTTCTGCGCGAACAGATCCGAACCGAGATCCTGACGAAGGGATTCGATCCCCACCGCGGCACCTTCACCCAGTTCTACGGCAGCCGCGGCGTGGATGCGGCGTCGCTGCTCATTCCCCGCACCGGGTTCCTGCCGTGGGATGATCCCCGCGTGCTGGGCACCGTGGCCACTGTCGAACGTGAGCTCAGCCGGGACGGCTTCCTGCTGCGTTACCGGCCGGAGCTCGAACACGTCGACGGCATCGCCGAGCCGGAAGGAGCGTTCCTGGCCCGCAGCTTCTGGCTCGCGGACGCCCTGCACGGCGCCGGCCGCACTCGCGACGCCCACGCCCTGTTCGAGCGGTTGCTGTCGGTGCGCAACGACGTCGGGCTGCTCGCCGAGGAGTACGACCCCCACGCCCGTCGGCAGCTCGGCAACGTGCCCCAGGCCTTCAGCCACGTGGCGTTGGTCAACACCGCACGCCACCTCGCCGGCCATGCCGTCCATACCCACCGCCCCACCTCGCGGTGACCACCCGAGCAGCCGTCCGGTCCGGGTCGACCACCTGCTGCCCTCGACGCTCTGCGCGAGCGCCGTGTGTCCCCGATCGCCGAGCGGTCGCCGATCTGGGCCTTTCCCTCGTCGACCGGGATGCTGAGCGACTCCAACAGCTTCCGCAAGTCCGGGCGCCGTCTTTACAGCTGCCGTCGGCGACGAAGGCGTCCACACCCATAGGTTTCGGCTATCGAGGCCGGACGTAAACCCTCCTGAACAGGGACGATTGTGGGGCGGGCGGGGCTCGAACCCGCGACCAATGGATTATGAGTCCACGGCTCTAACCGACTGAGCTACCGCCCCGTCCGCGCGCATCCGGAGGTACGCGACGTGTGGCGAATGCTACCGGCTGCGGCGGCCGGCCCGCGTCGCGGGTCACCCCCGTGTCGCCCGGCGCGGGCTGTCGCCGACCCGTCGCGGCGGCACCACACGGCTCCTGTAATTTCCATCACACTCAGCGTCTTTCGTGGCGGCGCAGACAAGAAAACCCCTCCCACCCGAGATCGGGTGGGAGGGGTTTTCTTGGAGCTCCCCCGGCTGGACTCGAACCAGCAACCGTTCGATTAACAGTCGAATGCTCTGCCAATTGAGCTACAGGGGATTGTCCTGCGGTGCTCCGCCGTTTCCCGCGGTGCGTGAAGAACTGTAGCGCCCCACCCGACGCGGCACCAAATCGCCTGCCTGTGAGCCCGAGGGCGAGGATCGGGCAGGATGGGTGGGACGTTGACACGGCTGAATGGAGACGACGTTGATCGGACTGTTGGTGGGGGTTGCCGCGGGCTACGTCCTGGGCACACGGGCGGGCCGCGCCCGGTACGAACAGCTCAGCAGGACGGCGAAGGCGGTCGCGGGTAGTCCGGTGACGAAGAAGGCGATCGAGGTGAGCCGGCAGAAGCTGGCCGACTCGCTCAGCCCGGAGCCGAAGCTCGAGCCGATGAAGCCGCTCGACGAGCAGACCACGATCCTCGTCCCCCGCGACCAGTTGCGGCGGTGATGCGGGTGGCGTGAGTTCAGCCGGCCAGGCCGTCGCCGCTGGTGTCGCCGATGGCCTGGTCGAGCAGGCTGCGCCGGTACTGCTCGAGCGCAACGAGGTCCCCGAGCAACGAGTGGAACTCGTCGGATTCGGTGGCCGGGGAGATGCGCTGCAGTTTGGACTTGAGTTCGGCGACCTGCTCCCCCACCCAGACCTCCTGCAGCCGGGCGAGGACCCCGCCGATGTAGCGGGGCATCCGGTCCTCCTCCGCGGGCAGCGGGTCCACCGCGAGTTCCATGACCAGCGAGTGCACCATCGGGTCGGTGGCGGCGCGCCCGACGGCGTCCACCCATTCCGCGCCGCCGAGTCCCGCGCTCGTCCCACCGACCGCGGCCACAGCCTCGCGCACCGCCGCGTAGGCCGGGTCGGTGAACGTCTCGGCGGGCAGCGAATCGAACACGGTGCCGGCGATGCCGGGGTACTGCAGCGCCGCCTTGAGGGCGTCGCGCTGCGGCCACAGCGCCGGATCGTTGGGGCGGGGCCGGCGCAGGACCGTGCCCGCCGCGGCCGTCTCCGCCCGCTGTTGCGGCGCGGCGGTGCGCGGCTTCTCGTCGCCGCCGCGGGCGACGCGCCGGGACTCGTCCTGCACGCGCCGGCGCACGGCCGGAATGTCGTCCCAGCCCACCCAGTGCGACAGCTGCACCGCGTAGCTGTCGCGCAGCGTGCGTTCCTTGATCCGGGCCACCACGGGAACCGTGCGGCGCAGCGCCTCCACCCGCCCCTCGGCGGTGTCGAGGTTGTGTTCGGTGAGGATCGACTTGACGACGAACTCGAACATCGGGGTGCGCCGGGCGACGAGGTCGCGCACCGCCCCGTCGCCGGACTTCTGCCGCAGCTCGCACGGATCCATGCCCTGGGGCGCGATCGCGACGAACGTCTTGGCCGTGGTCTTCTGGTCGCCCTCGAACGCCTTCATCGCCGCGGCCCGGCCCGCTGCGTCGCCGTCGAAGGTGTAGATGATCTCACCGCGGAAGTAGCTGTCGTCCATGAGCAGGCGCCGCAGCATCGCCAGGTGCTCGTCGCCGAATGCGGTACCGCACGCGGCCACAGCGGTTTTCACGCCCGACAGGTGCATCGCCATGACGTCGGTGTAGCCCTCGACGATCACGGCCTGGTGCGCCTTGGCGATCTCCCGCTTGGCCAGGTCTCCTGCCCGTCGCGGCCATGCCCGACGACATCCTCTACAGCTGGGGCTGGCGCGTACCGTTCTGGGGCAGCCTGTTCGTGCTGGCCGCCGCGTACGTCATGCGGCTCAAGCTCGA
>NZ_WVTE01000160.1:0-3213 GCF_009939605.1 Rhodococcus sp. YH1
CGAGGGCAATGGCCAGCAGCAACGGCGCCAGGAGCACCACGATCATCAGGGCGGCCACGCGGTCGAAGATGTTCTTCACCAACCACGCCGGGCCGGCGTAGCGCGGGGCACTGAGTTGGAGCAACGGCAGCCCGGCGAGCGGTGCCATGTGCAGGCGCGGCCCCACCAGGTCCATGAGAACCGGGGCCATGAGGAGATCGGCGCCCGTGTGCTCCAGATCCCAGCTGAGTCTGCGGGTCTTCGAGTGCGTCCAACCGCTCGACGGCAGCAGCGCCACCGCCTGGAATCCGTGCAGCTGAGTGATTCCGACGATGTCGTCCTCGGTCCCCAGCACCGGCACATCGTCGACGGCGAGGGGCAGCACCACTCCTGACGTCCTGGCGGGCAGGCAGATCCCGTCCACCTGCCAGCCCGCATCACGCAGTTCCCCCGCCCGGGCCAGCAGCTCGTGCACCTCGATCGAGTCACCCGCGACGAGCACCGACCGCACGAGGCGTCCCCGGCGGCGGCGCATGCGGACGAATCGCCGCAACAGCAGGCGGGCACCCAGCGTTGCAGCGCCGGCCAGGGGCAAGGCGCCGAAGATCCAGGACTGGCCGCTTGCCGTCCCCCACGCGTATCCGGCCCCCGCCAGGACCGCGATCGCAAGGACGTAGGCACGGCCGACACGCCGGAACTCCTCGACACCCGCCCCGAGAACCCTGGCATCCCATGCCTTTTGCACCGCCAGGGCGAGCACGGCAGCGAATGGTACGACCATCACGAGCGCGAGCGTCTTACCACTGGGCAACTCCCCCCGGTGGTAGCCGAAGGTGACGGCCAGGTCCGCAATCAGCACGCACAAGAGGTCGATGCAGAAGACAAGAATCGCATAGCGTCGTTCCCAGGCCGGCCGCGGCACGGCTTCCGGAGCACACAGCCCGGGCAGGCTCCGGACCACTCCTGTCCGGTCCCCGCCCCTTCGCTCCACGGACGAGCCTTCTGGGGCGTTTCCCGCCCCAGCGAAGGTTCTCGCCGTTTCCCGGTTTTGCATCAGGGCCCGCCCCATTTCGGAGTCGCACGACTCTCGGACCCCTAAAACATACTCGGAGATTGTTTCCCCGGCAATAACGGACTGGTAGTTCATTCGGGGAGCGAAGCCGGAAGTCTCCACGGGAGTTCGATCCTGCCGTGACGCAGCATCTCGACGATTTGCTCGGGCGGCTGGGGCCGGCTGAGGAGGAATCCTTGCGCGCGTCGACACCCGAGTTCCAGCAGCTTCATCGCCGCCGCCACGGACTCGAGCCCTTCGGCCACGACGTCCAGCCCGAACGCGGAGGCCAGCCCCATGATCGATTCGACGATGACGCGGTCGCTCTCGCTGCGCTGCAGATTGAGCACGAACGCCTTGTCGATCTTGAGTGTGTGGACCGGCAGAGACTTCAGGTGGGCGAGCGAGCTGTAGCCGGTGCCGAAGTCGTCGATCGCGCAGCACACACCCAGACGCTCGAGCCGGCGCAGTGTCTTGCGGGAGCGCTCCAGATCGCTGACGACCACGTACTCGGTGATCTCCAGACACAGGCACGAGCTGCCCAGGCCGAACTCCTCCAGCGTGCTCTCCACCGTCTCCACGAAGTCCAGGCTCACCAGCTGCACCGGCGAGACGTTCACGCTCATCTGCAGGTTCAACCCCGGAATCCGGCGCCGCCACTCGGCCAGCTGCCCGCACGCCGTCCGCAGCACCCAGCGCCCGAGTTCGCCCGCAAGGTTCGTCGACTCGGCCACCTCGATGAACTCGGCCGGCTGCAGCTTGCCCAGCACCGGGTGATTCCACCGCACCAGGGCCTCGACACCGAGAATGCTGCCGTCGCGCAGGTCGAATTCGGGTTGATATTCGAGGGTGAGGTGCTCGTCGTCGATCGACGTCCGCAGGCTCAGCTCGATGAGGTTGCGGCGTTCGCTCGCGCCCCGCATGTCGTCGGTGTACGCGACGACGCTGTTGCCGCCCTTGCTCTTGGCCATCAGCATCGCCTCGTCGACGCGCCCGAGCAACGCCACCGGAGTGATCCGTCCGGGCTCGCCTACGGCAACACCGAGGCTGCCGCCGCGACCGACGACCTGGCTGCCCAGCTGCACCGACATCCCGACCGCCCACCGCAGTGCCTCGGCGCGTTCCCGCGCCACCTCGAGCGACACCGCCCCGTCGAGCACGATGACGAACTCGTCACCGCCGAGGCGCGCCACCATGTCCTTCGGATCACACACCCGCGACAGCCGCTGCGCGGTGCGGCACAGGAACACGTCGACGGCCGCGTGACCGAGGAAGTCGTTGAGCGGCTTGAGGCGGTCCAGATCGAGGAACAGGACGGCGACCGGTCCCGGCTGCCCCCGCTTCAACCGCTCCTCGAGGTGTTCGAGGAGAGCCCGCCGGCTCGCCAGGCCGGTGAGGTCGTCGTGATAGGCGGCGTCGCGCAGGTCCTGTTCCGCGCGGACCCGGGCCTGCACCTGGGCCAGCAACGCCGCGATCATCATCAAGGTATTGATCTCGTCCTCGCTCCAGTCACGATCACCGGCCTTGATGAAGCCCAGGGTGCCGGTGGTGACGCTGCCGGAGATCAGCGGCACCGCCGCGACCGAGACCTCGGGCACTCCCGAACCCGCACGCACCCGGTCCGCGTATTCGGCACCCGACTGCGCCGGACGGCTGACCGCCGGTTCCTTCATGGTCTCGGTCATGGCGAAGATCGGGTCGGCGTCGCGGAAGTGCACCACGCCCAGAGGATCCGGGCTCGGCACGAACTCCCGCGGCGGCCACTCGGCGACGAGCACCGTCGCGTGGATGTCATGGTCGTTGTAGCGAAGGAAGCAGGTGTCGACCTCGAAGTGCTCGACGAGGTCCTGGAGCACCCTTTCGATCACCGAGTGATGAGACGCGGCGTCCGCCGGCATGAGGCGGGAAGCGACCCGGGTGACAATGTTCTCGAAGCTCTTCTCCGCCATCCCAAACCCCTTGTGAGCAGCACATCCGACGCGACCGTGGCCGCATCAGGGATGTCTTCGAACCCTATCCGAGCGGCGCGCACTGCGAACCCGTTCCGGCTTCGCCCGCGCCACCCGGAGCAGGAGGGCGAAGCGTCGTCCGATCGGTCTGTCGAACACGTCGTCGAACGTCGACTGCAGCTTTCCGAGAGCGCCGAACCGGGCCTCCGAGAGCCGGGTGAGGTCGGTGTCGTC
>NZ_WVTE01000161.1:0-3086 GCF_009939605.1 Rhodococcus sp. YH1
GCTCGGTCTCCGCCGCCGGGGTGCTGCGCGGCATCCACTACGCCGACGTCCCCCCCGGGCAGGCCAAGTACGTCACCTGCCCGGCCGGCGCGGTGCTCGACGTCGTCGTCGACCTGCGCGTCGGCTCGCCCACCTTCGGGCAGTGGGACGCGGTGCTGCTCGACGACGTCGACCGCCGCGCGATCTTCCTCCCCGAGGGCCTCGGCCACGCCTTCTGTTCCCTGGCCGACGGCTCGACCGTCGTCTACCTGTGCTCGACCGGCTACAACCCCGACCGCGAACACGAGATCGACCCCCTCGACCCGCAGATCGGCATCGACTGGCCCACCACCGGCCGCGACGGGCAACTGCTGCACTACCAGCTCTCCGACAAGGACCGGGCGGCCCCCTCGCTGGCCGACGCCGTCGCGGCCGGGTCGCTGCCGCGGTACCTCGGGTGAGCGCGCAGCCGGTGCCCTCCCCCGATCCCGTCACCGAACCCGCCGGCGCACCCGGCGGGATGTCGGGGGCGCCGGGCCCGCTCATGCGCCTGTTCAAGAACCAGGCCGTGGCGTTCCTGCTGGTGGGGGCCTTCAACACCGCGCTGGGCACCGCTTGGTTCATCGTGTGGCAGCTCGCCGTCGGCGACACCCTCGGCTACCACGTCGCGATCGTGGCGGGCTACGCCTCCAATGTGCTGTGCGCCTTCTCCACCTACCGCTACCTCGTGTTCCGCGTGCGCGGTCACTTCCTGCGTGACCTGTGGCGGTTCGTGACCGTCAACCTGAGCGCGTTCCTGCTGAACCTCGCGCTCATGACGCTGGCGGTGTCCGTCCTCGGATTCCCCCCGATCCCCGCGCAGATCGTGATCACCTTCGTGACCGCGACGGCGAGCTTCTTCGGCTACCGGGACTTCTCCTTCCGCCGCGCCAAGCACGACTGAGCGACCCGAGCGAATGGACCATTTCGTCGGACCACGGAGGTGAGCGATACATTCGCTCGCCCCCCACGGCCGACCGATCAGCGCAGGCGGAAGATCACGGCGCGCTGCACCACGAAGTTGATCACGGTGGCCGTGCCCTGCGCGACGACGAATGCGAGCGGCACGCGCCACCACTCGGCGGGCAGCGCGTCGTACAGCACGTAGTTGATGCCGACCTGCACGGCGTAGGTGACGGCGTACAGGATCACCACCGCGACGAACCGGGCCCGGCTCGGTTCCGCCCTGAAGGTCCAGCGCCGGTTGATCAGGTACGCGGTGGTGGTGCCGGCGACGAACGACAGCGACTTCGCGACATTGACGTGCAGCCCCACGGCCAGCAGCAGCACGTAGAGACCGAAGTCCACGATCGCGGACAGCCCGCCGGTGAGGACGAACCGCACGATCTGCGTCTTCAGGTCGAGCGCCTCGTCGGCGGTGCTGTCGGTGAGGGGGATCTCCACCGGCAGGGGGGCGTGGTGCTCCGGTTGCGTCTGCCAGTGCGGGTGCTGCGGGTGCTCGGACACGGCGACAGCCTATGCGAGCGGCGCGAGCGCTCCCGCTCCGCGACGGAACGCACCGGGACGGTTCCGGCAATCCGGACGCCGGGGCGGGGACGTCGCCACCGACACACTCTCGCTGCTGCGACCGGCGGGTAACCTGTACGGCGATGTCCACGACAGCTGCAGAGCCGGCCGCCGCGCCGCTCCCCACCCAGACCCGCACTCTGACCGGCTGGGGGCGCACCGCCCCGACCACCGCGGAGGTGCTGTCCACTCCCGACGTCGAGGTGATCGCGCAGGCGGTCGCCCGGGTCGCGGAGCAGAACGAGTCCAAGCCGTCGCATCTGCGCCGCGGTGTCATCGCCCGCGGCCTCGGCCGCTCGTACGGTGACCCGGCGCAGAACGCGGGCGGGCTCGTCGTCGACATGACGGCGCTGGACCGGATTCACACGATCGACCGCGAATCGCGTCTGGTCACCGTCGACGCGGGCGCCAACCTGGACCAGTTGATGCGCGCGGCGCTGCCGTTCGGCCTGTGGGTGCCGGTGCTGCCGGGCACCCGGCAGGTGACCGTGGGCGGCGCCATCGGCGCGGACATCCACGGCAAGAACCACCACAGCGCCGGCAGCTTCGGCAACCACGTCCGGTCGATGGACCTGCTCACGGCCGACGGCCAGGTGCGCACCCTCACCCCGAACGGTCGCAACTCCAAGCTGTTCTGGGCGACGGTCGGCGGCATGGGCCTGACCGGCATCATCCTGCGCGCCACGATCGAGATGACGCCCACCGAGACGGCGTACTTCATCGCCGACGGCGACGTCACCAGCACCCTCGACGAGACGATCGCGCTGCACAGCGACGGCAGCGAGGCGAACTACGACTACTCGAGCGCCTGGTTCGACGCGGTCGCACCGCCGCCGAAGCTCGGCCGCGCGGCGGTCTCCCGCGGTTCGCTCGCGAAGCTCGACCAGCTGCCGAAGAAGCTGCAGAAGAACCCGCTGAAGTTCGACGCGCCGACGCTGCTGACGTTCCCGGACATCTTCCCGAACGGCCTGGCCAACAAGTACACCTTCAGCGCCGTCGGCGAGCTGTGGTACCGCAAGTCCGGCACCTACCGCGGCAAGGTCCAGAATCTGACGCAGTTCTACCACCCGCTCGACATGTTCGGTGAGTGGAACCGCGCCTACGGTTCGAACGGCTTCCTGCAGTACCAGTTCGTGGTGCCCACGGAGGCCGTCGAGGAGTTCAAGAGGATCATCGTCGACATCCAGAAGTCGGGGCACTACTCGTTCCTCAACGTCTTCAAGCTGTTCGGCCCGGGCAACAAGGCGCCGCTGAGCTTCCCGATCCCGGGGTGGAACATCTGCGTCGACTTCCCCATCAAGGCGGGCCTGAACGAGTTCGTCCGCGAACTCGACCGCCGCGTCCTCGAATTCGGCGGCCGCCTCTACACCGCCAAGGATTCGCGCACCTCCGCCGAGACGTTCCACGCGATGTACCCGCGCATCGGCGAATGGATCAAGATCCGCCGCTCGGTCGATCCCACCAACGTGTTCGCCTCCGATATGTCCAGAAGGTTGGAACTCCACTGATGATCAACGCCGTCGGCAACCCCCAGACCCTGC
>NZ_WVTE01000162.1:0-3001 GCF_009939605.1 Rhodococcus sp. YH1
CCCGCACCGACAAGCCCGCCGACAGTGTCACCGAGGGCACCGAGGAGGTGACACCGGCCTTGACCGCCTGATCCACCGACGAGGAATCACGCGACGACGTCGTACACCACCTCACGGGACTTGACCCAGAAACATCCGAGACGAGGACACATGGTGGCCGTGGGCATCAGTGTGCCCGACGTGCGGGCCGTCGGCGAGCAGCCGAGCAATCGATACGCGTATCGACCTGGCGGCGTTCCGGGGCCGGTTCTACGACTGCCTGACCACTCGTCGTGACGCATTGTTCGAGTTGACTGACGCGGTGCTGTGTTCCGGCGGTGCGGTCCGTACCCTCGTCAAGTTGCCCCTGACACCCGAACGCCGTCGCGGTCACGGCGCCCTGTACGACGGCCTGGGCGGATTCGACATCGATCGTCTACGGAACATGATTGCCGCCGAGTCGATCCCACGCGACCGCGAGGGCGCGATCGTGTTGGCCGTCGATGTCAGGGCCTGGCCGCGCCCGGATGCCCGACGAGCCCACAGCGTACGTTCCTCCACGTGTACGGGCGCGGCACGGGACGGGCGCAGCTGATCCCCGGCCGGCAGTACTCGTTCGTCGCCGCGCTCGAGCCGGGTCGCACCTCGTGGACGGCGGTGTTCGACGCAGTCCGCCTGCAGCCGGACGACGATGAAACACTCGTCACCGCAAGACAAGTGCGCAGCGTGGTCGAGCGTCTGCGAGCGGCCGGGCAGCACCGCGACGGTGACCCGGACATCCTCCTGATCTTCGACGCTGGTTACGACCTGCCTCGGCTGGCGGTCGCCCTCACCGACCTTCCGGGGTGGATCCTGGGCCGAATGCGCGGGGACCGCGTGTCGTGCTTCCCGGCGCTGCCGCCGGGCCGCACCGGCGCCACCCCGGCACGGCCCGCAGTTCCGGTTCGCCGACCTGAGCAGCTGGCCCACACCCGCGGCCACCACGAGCACGGTCACCGGCCGGTACGGAACGGCGACGGCCTCCGCATGGAATCAGCTGAACCCGAGGCTCATCCACCAAGGGGTGTGGGCCGAGCATCCCGGAGCACTGCCGATCGTCGAGGGCACGGTAATCCCACTGACCGTCGGCCATCTGCCCGGAACCGGCACCCGGCCCCGGTATGGCTGTGGTACTCGGACCCCACCGTAGGAGGTGACCACGTCGACGGACTGTGGCAGATGTTTCTGCGCCGCTTCTTTCCTCGTGCACACCTTCGAAGAAGTTCAAGCAGGCGTCGGAGTGGACTGCGCCGACGATCCGCCGTCCCGAGACGGCCGATCGCTGGACCTGGATCGTCATCGTGGCGCATGCCCAGCTGCGGCTCGCCCGGCCCGTGGCCGAGGACCTGCGCCGACCCTGGGAGCGACCGCGGCCTCCGGGCCGGCTGACCCTGGCCCGGGTCCGTCGCGGGTGTCGGTGCATCTGCCGGACGATGCCCACTCCGGCCGGTGCGCCGAGACCCTCCCGGCCCGGTCCCGGACGACCCTTCGGCTCGAAGAACACCCGTCCCGCTCCGGATTTCCACGCGGGCAAACGCGTCAGAACCGACATGCAGGAACCGGCCGGTGTAAACCGCACAGGTCAAAAATCAAGCTCAGGGAATGGAGTAGCCGACTACTCGGGCTTACTGTCTCCCGAGCTAAGACGATCAGGTGGTGCAGTAACTACTCGATCAGCGCACAACAACCACGGCGGACGAAGTAGCAGACGCGCGGTGCAATCGGAGTCCGTTGCGGCGATCACTGGCTGATGTATGAGCTCGATAATCTTCGAATTCGAATCGAGTGCTGGAACGCCTCGGCAGAAGCGGTGCGCCCGCTGCGCGAGTAGTGCACCGGACAGCGCGCCGTTTTTCGGCGCAATCTGCAAGATTGTACGACGCGCGAGTCGGATGAACATGCTGCAAATCGTTGGTGGCGACTGCGCCAGCGCACGATCGGGCAGAGATGACATCGCTCACTGGCGACTGCGCCGGACCGCACGGAACACCGAGGGTGGATCGATTGCCCACCCAGGGTGGGTTTCCGGGTGGTCGAGCGAGCGGAAGATAGACAAGGAGGCAAATCTCAGTTTGGAACAAATGAACGGCCATCGGGGAGGCGTGGACGACGTCGGTTACGCGCTCGTGACCTGGGTGGACGGCCCCATGTGGAGGTCCGAACGGCCTCTATGTCGAACAAGTCCATCAATTGATGTCGGTATCCGTGTATGACGGTCTCCTCGAGCGGCCGCTCGGATATCCGGCCGTGGGCCGCGAAAGGATGTACTGCTACAAGATGTTGCGGACCGATCCGGCTGGCGTGACGGTGCTGCCATTCCGGTGGAGTTCTCGAACCGAAAACGCTCCGGGAACGACTTGATCGAGTCGATTTGAAAACTTCCTAGAACTCATAAAGGAGCGAGAAGGAGCAATGCACGAATCGACCATGGTGCGGCACAATCGGGTGTTCGACGACGCCTCGAGCGGCACCCCAAACGATTCCAATGTGCTTTTCGGGCGGCGGCCGGAATGCGCACGAATTGATCAGTTGTTGGCGGAACCCCTGACGGGGGCGAGCGCCGCGCTCGTCATCACCGGGGATCCTGGGATCGGTAAGACAAGCCTGCTGCGCTACGCCCGCGACGGCGCTCGCACACTGAAAGTGTTGTCCGTGAGCGGGGTCGAGGCGGAGACCATGTTCCCGTTTGCAGCGCTAGGACGATTGCTCACGCCCGTCCTTGATCGGCTCGGTTCGCTGCCCGCCGTTCAGGCGGACGCCCTGCGCTGCGCGCTCACGCTCAGCGCGGAACGACCCCGTGACCGCTTCGCTGTGTGCGCGGCGGCATTTCAGTTGCTCGCGACGACGGCCGAGAGATCCCCGACTCTCGTGCTCGTCGATGACGCGCAATGGTTGGATGTCTCCACCGCCGAGGCACTCGCCTTCACTGCACGCCGACTGCGGGCCGAGGGACTCGTGCTGTTGATCGCCACGCGCGACGTCG
>NZ_WVTE01000163.1:0-57503 GCF_009939605.1 Rhodococcus sp. YH1
GACCGCAACACCAGAGACGCGTCGAGGTCCTCGCCGGGCCCCGCCTGGCCGTACGGTGCGATCCGCAGACCCTCGACGCGAGTGCCGCCGAGAATCTCGACCGGCGCGGCCTGGAAGCGTAGCGTGATCCTCCGCCTGCCCGGTTGCGGACGCCGGTGCGCGTACTCGGCGATCGTCTGCAGCTTGATCGAGGCGCCCTCCGGCGCGTCGTAACCGCCGTGGACGGTCACGTCCAGCTCGGGCAACGAGCCCAGCGCCAGCAGTTCCGGTGTCGTGAACGCCCCGTGCTCGGGGCCGCGGCGCCCGAGCACCACCACCTCCTCGATCGCGCTGCGGCGCAGTACATCCAGAGCATGCTCCGCGATGTCGCCGGGCACGAGCCGCTCGGGATCGCGTGCCAGGATCCGCGCTACATCCAACGCGACATTGCCGTTGCCGATCACCACGGCGCGACGCCCCGACAGATCGAACGTACGGTCGGCGTAGTCCGGATGCCCGTTGTACCAGGCCACGAATTCACGTGCGGCAAAGCTGCCCGGCAGGTCTTCCCCCGGGATACCGAGCTTCCGGTCGTCGGAAGCGCCGCCTGCGTGGATCACCGCATGGTGGTGGTCGAGCAGTTCGTCGACGCTGAGGTCACGTCCGACCTCCACACCGAGAAATGCGCGGAAGCCGTTGCGGCCGGCGGTACGGGCGAAGACCCGCTCGACGGCCTTCGTCGTCTGATGATCCGGTGCCACACCGAAGCGGACGAGCCCACCGACGACGGGGAGTCGCTCGAACATGGAGACCTCCACGTCGATGTCACGCCGTTTCAGCAATTCCTCGGCAGCGTAGAAGGCGGACGGACCGGAACCCACGATCGCCACCCGCAGCGGACCGGGCCGCTCGGCGACGACGACGGGCTCCTTCGGCACCTCCGTCGGGCCGGACACGGTCGGGTTCCCCAGGAAGTATGCGGCATTGAGATCCTTGTAGATCTCGGTCTCGGGTGTGAGATCGCTGTCGGGCGCGATCGCCTCCACCGGACACACGTCGGCGCACGCCCCGCAATCGATGCAGGTGTCCGGATCGATGTAGAGCATCTCGGTGCGCGCGTACTGCGCTTCGTCGGGAGTCGGGTGAATGCAGTTCACCGGACACACCGCGACACACGTCGCGTCGTTGCAGCAGGCTTGGGTGACTACGTATGTCATGGATACTCCGGTTGATCGTGTGCTTCCGAACTCTGTTCCGGCGGGAGGAAGCGGTGGCCGTAGCGGTCGGCAAGTTCGCGGGCGCGAGCCGTGAATCCCTCCGCACCACCGGTATAGGACCGCCTGAACGACACGACCCCACCGGTGTGCGCGGGGAATCCGATGCCGAGAACGGATCCGGTGTCTGCGTCGGCCTCGGAACCGATCACACCTTCGTCGAGACAACGCAGCGCTTCGATCACCTCGACGAAGAGCAACCGGTCGCGCATGTCGTCGACCGGGATACTCCGGGTCGTCCCGAACACGTCGCGAAGGCCGGGCCACAACCCGATTCGCGTGCCGTCGGTGTCGTACTCGTAGAATCCGCGTCTCACCGATCGACCGACTCGACCGTGCTCGTCGATCATCCGGTCGCGGACACGGTCCGCACCAGTCGCCCGCCACGCGCCGCCGGCGGTCCCGACAGCGGCTCGGTTCTCTCGCTGCACCGCGCGGTTGAGGGTCAACGTGATCTCGTCGAGCAATTGCAATGGCGGCACCGGGTATCCCGCTTCGAGCGCCGCACGCTCGACGAGGACCGGATCGATTCCTTCCCCGACCGCGACCATCGCCTCGTCCAGATAGGGCTGCATCACCCGGCTGGTGAAGAACCCCCGGCTGTCGCGCACCACGATGGGCGTCTTCCCGAGCTTCCGTGAGTACGTCAAGGATGCCGCGAGAGCGGTCTCCGAGGTGCGCGTACCGGTGATCGTCTCCACCAACGCCATCCGGTCGACGGGCGAGAAGAAGTGCATCCCGACGAAGTTCGCCGGACGTGCCAGCGTGGATGCGAGCGTTGTGATCGGCAGGGTCGACGTCGTCGACGCGAGGAAGGTGCCCGGGTCGGTGACGGCCTCGACCGACTGCAGGACCTGTTGTTTGGCGGCGACGTTCTCCGCCACGGCCTCGACCACCAACGAGGCCGGCGCGAGGTCCGAAACCCGTTCGGTAGGCGTGATGCGGGCGAGCAACGCCTGTGAGACCGCCGTATCCGTCGTCCCGGCCTGCAGTGCACGCATTTCGCGCCGGTCGGCGTACGCCCTTCCGCGGCGCGCACCCTCGAGGGTCCGCGCAACGAGCACGACGTCGGCGCCGGCCCGTGCGCACGTGTACGCGAGGGCCGATCCCATCATCCCGGCGCCGACGACACCGATCGTGGTGCCGGTCAGAGCACCCGACTCCCCGGTCATGACTGCGGCCTTTCCACGCGGGTGACGTCGACGGGGAAACCGTTGAAGATCGGGGCGCCTGTCAGCGGCTCGACCACGGTGTCGTCGACCAGGGCATTGACGTTCGCACCGGGTGCAGCGGCCGAGCGAGTGGTGCGGAGACCACGGCCGTCGTGACCCCACCCGTGCGGCAGGCTCACCACGCCCTGACGCATCGCGTCGGTGATGCGCAGTTCGGCGACGACAGCGCTGGTCTTCGATGCGATACGCACCGTGTCGCCGTCCACGAGGTTGCGTGCGGCAGCGTCGAACGGATTCATGAACAGCGCACACTGACCTGTGTCGGGCTGTGGCAGCGCATTGTGCAGCCAGGAGTTCATACCGCGACGCTGTCGCCGGTTGACGAGGACCAGCTCCGGCACGGGTTGTGCCAGCGTGTCACGCAGGCGCGGCAGGTCGGCGGTCAACGCATCGGGGACGAGGTTGATCCGTCCATTCGGGGTCCGCAGCACCTCGGGGATTCGCGGTTGCAACGGCCCGTAGTCGATGCCGTTGGGATTGCGTTCGAGCAGTTCGAGGGTCAGTCCGCCGGGAACGGCACCGAACCGGTCGCCGTACGGGCCGCTGCGCAACCTCAGGTCCAGCAGCCGCTGCGGGCCGGTGCGGCCCGCGGTCGCCCGTACGACGTCGTCGAGTTCGCAGCCCGCGAGCTTCGCTGCGCGACGGATCGCTGTGGTGGCGACCTCGTCGTCGAGCTCGGTGACCGGCCGCTCCGGTTCGCCACGGACGATTGCCGCGAGGCGCAGCAAAATCTGCCACTCGGGGACCTGGCCCGGACTCGGCTCGAGCAACGGGGCCGTGTACCGGGCCACATTGCGCACCTGGAAGTGGGTGAGCGCGAGGTCGTGGTGGCCCCGCGTCGTCAGCGGTGGAGGTGGCAGGATGACATCGGCATAGCGGGTCGTCTCGTTGAGGTACCCGTCGATGCACACCATGAATTCGAGATCGGCCAGGGCGGCCTCGACAGCGTGGCTGTTCGGAAACGACCGTGCCAGGTTGCCGGAGATCGTGATCAGGCTCCGCACCTGTCCCGGGCCCGGGGTCAGGACTTCCTCGGCGAAACAGACCGCGGGGATCTCTCCCATCGCCTCCGGCATGTTCCGGACCCTCGACCGCCATCGGTCGAACACGAGCGGAGCCTTCGGGTTGGCGGGCCAGGTGGTCGGACCGCCTGCCGGTGGCACGGGGAACATCGCGCCCCCCGGCCGATCGAGGTTGCCGGTCACGATGTTGAGGATCTCGACCATCCAGTTGGCGACCGAACCGAACTCCTGTGTGCACGAACCCATCCGGGAATGGGCAACGGCCGAGTCGGCAGCGGCGAAATCCCGTGCGATCCGGCGGATCACGTCGGCGTCGATACCGCAGATCTCCGCGACCGCGTCCGGGGTGAACTGTTCTGTGAGCCGAAGGACGTCGTCCAATCCGTCGACGTACCCGGTCAGGCGCCCGGGCGCAGCAAGCCCCTCGGTCGCGATCACCGAGACGAGTGCGAGCAGGAGAAACGCATCGGTACCGGGCCGGATGGCGAGATGGAGGTCGGCGACCTCCGCCGTCCGGGTGCGCGCCGGGTCGACCACCACCAGGGTGCCACCGCGCTCTCGCAGCGCTTCCAAACGCCTCCCGATTCCCGGCGCGGTGACGGTGCTGCCGTTCGACACGAGCGGATTCGACCCCAGGATCAGCAGATACGACGTGCGGTCGATATCGGGGACCGCCATTCCGAGCCCGGTTCCGTAGAGCAATGCGTTCGCGTAGTTCTTCGGAAGGGTGTCGATGCTGGCGGGCGAGTAGACATTGCGGGTGCCGATCGCCGAGATCAGCGGCAACGTGTAGAACGACGGGTCCAGGTGGTGCGCGGCCGGGTTGCCCGAGTAGACAGCGCAACTGTTGGGGTCCGCCGCGATGATCGGAGGCAGTCGCCGACCGATCTCGGCAAACGCCTCGTCCCACGTTGCCTCACGGAAATCGTCCCCGTCGCGGATCAACGGAGTGCGGATGACGTCGGGGTCGTTCTCCAGTTGCCCGAGGCCCAGCCCCTTCGCGCAACTGTGCCCTGCGGTGAACACGTCGTCGGGGTTCGGCCTCACCGACGTCACCGTGCGTCCGCCGAGTTCGAAGAGCAGACCGCACGTCGCTTCGCACAGCGGACAGATGCGTGCGCCTACCGTCGTGGCGGAAGTGTCAGTGAGCACCGGCGGGGACCTCCGATTCGACGGCCACCGGGACCGCAGTCATCACCGGCATCGCGTTGATGTTCTGGACTCGGTCGTAGCCGGTCAGGTCGTTGACATTGCTGCCGACTCCGCGGGGGTCCGCGTCGGCGTCGGACGCACCCCAGCAGTGGGTCATCGAGACCGTGCCCTGTCGGACGGTGGGGTCGGTGTGTGCGACAGCCCGGATGCGGCCGTGGGCCGAGCGGATGCGCACGATGTCGCCGTGTTCGATGCCGAGCTGCCGCAGGTCCTGCGGATTCACGTGTGCGGGGTTGTAGCCGAAGCGTGCGAGCCCGCTGACATCCCGGCCCACCGAATTCATCAGCTCCCGCATGCGGCGCACCGTCAGCCGCATGGTGAGCCCGCGTTGTGGCGTCGACTCACCCAGTGCAGCAGCGATTTCTGCGCTCACATCGTCCGGGCACAGGGCGAGGCGATGTTCGGACGCTCCTTCTGCGGGCGGACCGACCACCTTCTCCTCCGGAGGCGCGAGCGTGCCGCGTCGTGCCGACATCACTTCGTCCATGGAAACGCGCCCGCGTTCTGCGAACATCGCGAGCATTTCGTCCGAGGTGGGCGGCACGTCCGGATCGAGCACCCGCCCGGCGAACTTCACCGTGTGCCCGGCCGCAGAGGCAAGGCGGAAGAAGAACTCCCAGTCCTCGATCACGCCTGCGGGCGGAGCCACGAGTCGTGGTGTGTATTGCGCGAAGGGCCGGGCGAAGAAGAACTCCATCAGCAAGGTGTGGTCGGGTCGCTCGTACGCCATCGTCGGCGCGATCACATAGTCGGCCAGCCGGGCGGTGTCGGACATTCGCGTGTCGACGCAGACCAAGAGCTCCAGCTCGCTCAGTGCACGTTCGACCTTCTCCCGATCCGGCAGGGCCCGCGCCGGGTTCCCGCCCGAGACCACCAGTGCCCGCACCCGGTCGGCGCCCGGCTCGAGGATCTCGTCGGCAAGAATGCCCGACGGCAGCTCGCCGTTCATCGTGCCGATCCCGCCGATGCGGCTGCGGAACCCGGATTCCCAGGTCCGGTACGGCGGACGAACCTCCGCCTTCAACGGGGTCGTCCGTGCGAGAACGTTCCGGTTGGGTGTCACCTCGCCTTCGCGGAGGTACCGACCGCAGACGACGTTCAGGCACGCGGCCAGGTGTTCGGCGACATTGGAATGCGGGCCCATGCACACCCCGGTGCCCGTTGTCGCCATGCCCCGCCGCCCCGCCGCGAACATCCGGGCCGCGCGGATGACATCGGCGGCCGGCACGCCCGTCACCGCTTCGGTGTGCGCCGGTGTCGCCGGTGCGACCGCCGCGCCGAGCTCCTCGAGGCCGTCTGCGACGCGCTCGCAGAACCCGTGATCGTGACAACCCTCGGACAGGATCACGTGCAGCAGTCCTGCGAACAGTGCGGCATCGGTGCCGGGGCGGAGCTGCAGGTGCAGGTCCGCACGAACCGCAGTTTCGGTGCGCCGAGGATCGACGACGATGAGCTTCAGCCCTCGCTCGCGCGCCCTGCGGATCGTCACGGACGGGTTCTGGGTGATCGCGCCGTCCCCGTCACCGCCGTTGAGCGACACCATCGGGTTCGTGCCGGCCAGCAGCCACACGTCCGCGGTGTCGAAGCGCTGGCGCCCGCCGAGATACTCCCCCATCCGCGACTGCACGATCCACTTGGCGGACTGATCGATCGTCATGGTCGAGAACAGTTTCCGGGATCCGGTGGTGCGGAACCACGCCCGCGCCATCGGGCCGGTCAGCGCCGCGAAGTTCTGCTGGGTTCCCATGAACAATGCCAGTGCGTCCGGACCGTGCTCCCCCGTGATCGCTTCGAGGCGCTCGGCAATCTCCGCGATCGCCACCTCCACCGGGATGGGCTCGAAGTTGCCGCCGGGGGTGCGGCGCATCGAGGTGGTGAGCCGATCCGGCCCCTGATGGAAGTCGCCACCACGACGTCCTTTCGGACACGAGTAGCCGCCCGACAACGGGTGCAGTCCGTCGCCGACGATGCCGAGGATCCGATCGCCGTCGACCTCCACCCGCACCCCGCACGAGGCGGGGCACAGGCGGCAATAGGACAACTTCACCGGCACTGTCCGCTCCGTCCGCTGTTCGGCAGAGGCGATGGGCTCTGCAGGATGTGATGATCGTCACCGACGTCATCGCAATCTAACATCTGTAGGTAAATGGCACAACATGAGCCTGTTGCGGCGGCCACGAACGGCAAACGGTTATTCACCAGCAGAACTCCATGCGGTGAATAACCGTCAACCGCGTAGGGCTATTCGGCTGCAGCCATGGTGTGGGGTGTCGTAGCGGTCTCGGAACGGCGGTTGCTCTGCGCTCGGCGATTCCGGATGGACATGACCCCGAGGGTCACGACAGCGAGCAGCGTCGGCACGATCGTGAGGAGGAAGATGCTCTGCGCACCCAACCCCGCCGCGATCAGAAGCGCGCCGACCGCCGGACCCGCGATCGAGCCGATTCGCCCGAGGCCCATTGCCCAGCCGACACCCGTCGCGCGGACCGCAACCGGATACACCGTGGCTGCGATCGCGATGATGCCGGCCGAGCTACCGGACATGCCGAATCCGACGAAGAAGACCGCCAGCAGCAGCAACCATCCGCTGCCGAGAAGCATTGCGACCAGCGCAGTGAACACGGCTCCGAGCGTGTAGCCCGCCATCACCACGACGAAGCCGTTGCCGATCCGGTCGGTGATCCGGCCGAATGTCAGCGCACCCGTCATCCCGCCGAGGTTGAACAGCGACGCGGCGAGCAACGCGGTCGATGCGCTCCGACCGCCTTCGCCGAACAGCGTCGGCATCCAGCTGAGCAGAAAATAGATGACCAGGAAGTTGATGACGAACACGCCCCACAACAGGACCGTGTCGACCGCGCGGCCGCCCTGGAACAGGACGCTCACCGGCGACTTCGTCACGGTCGACGTGTCCTGCACGAACCTGGCCGTGGCGGTGACGCGTGCGTGGGGCGCGATCTCGTCGACGATGTGCGCGGCCTCCTCGTTGCGGCCTCGGGCAACGAGGAACTTCACGGATTCCGGCAGCCACCGCATCGCCACAGCCATCAAGATCAGCGGTAACACGCCACCGACGACGAACAGCGCCTGCCACCCGAACTTCGGGATGAGGAACGCGGCCGCGAAACCACCGACGAAGCCACCCAGCGACATGCCCGCGACCGTCACGGTCACCATCGTCGCCCTCATCCGGGCAGGACTGTATTCGCTCACCATCGCGATGAGATTCGGTGTCACACCGCCGAGGCCGAGACCCGCGATCACGCGCAGCACGATCAGCGCCGTCATGGAGGTCACCAGCGCGGTGGCGAGCGTGAACACCGCGAAGATGACAGTGCACACCATGATGATCCTGCGGCGGCCGTAGCGGTCGGCCAGCGGCCCGAAGAGCAGGCTGCCCACGACCATCGCGCCGGTACTCAGCGCGAGCGCGAAGCCGAAGGACGCGGGCGACAGTCCCCAGTCCGCCGACATGGCAGGAATGACGAACCCGATGAGTTGTGCGTCGATGCCATCGAGGATCGCGAGACCGAGGCACAGGGCGAGGACACGCTTCTGCAGGGATGACAGGGGCGAGTCGTCGATGATCTTGGTGATGTCCACATCGCGGGTACTGCTCACGGTGCGTGTCCTCTCGGAGAAGGGGAAATGAACCTCAGGACCGGGACGTCGCGGCATCCGCCGACTGCGCCTCTCGGGGTACCGGGATCGCATGGGCCGGCGGCGTCTGAAAGCGCTCTCGGAGAACAGCCTTCGCGAGCTTGCCCGAGAAGGTGCGCGGCAGCGGTTCGTCGAGCGCGAGCGCCACCGCGGGGCGCTTGAATCTGGCCAGGTTCCCGCTCGCGACGCACGCGATGTCGGTGACGATGTCGTCCGCCGGCCGGTGACTGTGGAACACCACCATCGGGACCTCACCCCATCGGTCGTCCTTGACGCCGATCACCGCGAGGTCGACCAAGCCGTCGATGCCGTGCAGCGCCTTCTCGATCTCGGCCGGGTATACGTTGAGTCCACCGGAGATGAGCATGTCCTTGCGGCGGTCGACGACCTTGAGGAAGCCGCCTTCGTCCTGCAGGCCCAGATCGCCGGTGCGCAACCAGCCGTCGACAAGCGTGTCCGCCGTCGCCTCGGGCTTGTTCCAGTACTCCCGCATGACGTGCTCGCCGCGCACCAGAATCTCGCCGACCTCGTTCGGTGCGGCGAAGCCACCGGCGATGCTGCCGATGCGCACCTGGGTGCCGGCCAGGGCCAGGCCGGCGAAGCCCGGCCGGGTACGAGCGTCCTCGTAGTACAGCGTCGAGACCATTCCCGACGCCTCGGTCAGTCCGTACGCCTGGGTGAGCGGCACGCCGCGGCTGTTGTAGAAGTCGAGCAGGTCCAGGCTTACGGGTGCGCCACCGGCGCCGGCGAACGTGAACTTCGCGAGCTTGCGGGTTCCGAAGTCCGGGAGCTGGGCCATGCGCTCCCAGATCACCGGCACCGTTGTGGTCGCGGTGACCTGCTCACGCTCGAACGTGTCCAGGGCGATCGCCGGATCGAACTCGCGCAGCAGCACCATCGTCGATCCCGGCAGCACCACGAGCTGCATGAAGATCGACAGGACCGAGCCGGTGTAGACGAGGGGCGCCGAGCACATCACGCGGTCGCGGCGGGATATGCCGTGGCTGAGCACCTGCGCGATACCGGGCGCGAGTGCGCTGCGATGTGTGACGAGCGCACCCTTCTGTATACCCGTGGTGCCCGAGGTGTAGCAGATGAATGCCGGATCGGACGCCTCGATGTGAACGTCCGGCACGTTTCCGGGGTCGAGCAGCGTCTCGTATGCACGGTGGTCGCTTCCACCGATCGCGAAGATCTCGAACTCGGTTTCGGCCGCTGCCTCCTCGAGCAACGGAGCCAGCTCGTTCTCCACGATCACGACCCGCGGCGCCGAATCCACGAGCATCGGAGCCAGTTCCTTGCCGAGCAGTCGGAAGTTGAGCGGGACGCTGATCGCACCGAGCTTGAGTGTCGCGAGGATGACGTGCGCCAGTTCCGGTCGATTGAGCATCATCACCCCGACGCGGTCACCCTTACGAACGCCCCGGGCGGCGAGGCCACGGGCCAGCGCGTCGGTGACTGCGTCCACCTCGGACCACGTCTGGGAGGTGTTGCCGAACACGATCGCCTGCTGGGCGGGACGAGTCTTGCCCCAGTATCGAACCAGATCGGTCAGATTCATTGTCGTCTCCTCATGCTCGCCGTGGCGGCGTACCCCGCTCTCGCTCACGGCGGTGGGGGTGCGGCCCGCGCCGGGCCCGTCCACCCGATTCGGACGCGCCTCCGTCGGGCGGCGCGTCTGGAGTTGCTGCGCGACCGTCGGGCCGGATCGCCCACCGAGGCGGTGTGTGATCGCCGTCACCGAGGTCGCAGTTAATCTAACATCTGTAGATAGTTGGCACAACAGAATGCGGGGATTCCGACCTTGCCGCCCCTACCCGCGCGAGATCGGTCCCATCGCGTCGGAATGGTCGGATACACTGCGTGTTAACACTTTTCGGAGGACTTCCGCTGTGTCCGCCCCGAGCTCCGGCGGTAGCGACGGCGCGAACTTCTCATCCTGCACCCGGACCGGGCTCACCACGAACTCGAGCTCACCCACTCCCTCGTACTCGACGCGGTACGTGTTCGCGCGACCGGCGAAGTGTGGATCGGCGATCATGTCCCGGACGCTGTTCACCGGTCCACCCGCGATGTCGTGCGCGAGGAACAGCGCGACCCACTCGTCACGGGTGCGCTGTAGGAAGATCTCGCGAAGCTCGCGGTATACACGGTCGGCGCGCGCCGGCGCTTCCGGATCGGTACCCGCCAGATCGATCTCGAGCAGATCCGGCCGGTCGACGGCCATGCAGAAATTGCGCCAGAACTTGTCGACGTGCGAGCCGAACAGCACGGCCTCGTCGTCCTTCGTGCGGTACGCCTCGAGTCGCGGCCAATCGGGCAGCCGTCCGTCCGGCAGCCACGTGGGGCGATGGATGGATCGATCCTTGTTGAGTTCGGCATCGACCAGGTCCGGCATCCACGACGCGGCCACGTCGATGCCCGCCACCTCGAGCTTGCAGCCGCGACCGGTGCGACCGGCACGATGTACCGCTGCGAGCAGGCCCATCGCGCCGTAGGCACCCAGCGCGTACATCGCGATCGGCGCAGTCGTGGACCCCGCGATCCCGTCGGTCGGCGGTTCCTCCGGCGTGCGCACGTCGCGCAGCCCCGCGTACGCATCGAACACAGGACCCCCGGTCCCGAGCCGGCTGTAGGGCCCATCGGATCCCATACCCGAGACCGTGCAGAAGACGATCTTCGGATTGACCTCTCGCAGCTGGTCGTAGCCGACACCGAGCCAGTCGAGGTAACCGCTGCGCATGCCCTCGACGACCGCGTCACACGTCCGGGCGAGATCGAGGAAAGCCTGCGCGCCTTCGGGGGACCGCAGGTCGAGTGCAACGCTCTTCTTACCCCGGTTCCACCTCAGATGCATGAACGACGGACCGTCCTGGTCGCCGATCGCGCGGCTGCCGCCGATGCGTACCGGATCGCCGAGCGGCCCTGATTCGATCTTGATGACTTCGGCACCCAGGTCGGCAAGGTGCCCACCGACCGATGCGGGCGCCAGTTGTGCGACCTCGAGGATGCGCATGCCCTCGAGCAACGAGTAACCACTCATACGTCTCCTCCTTCGGAAATATTGAGCGTCTGTTCGGGTTTCAGTTCCACCCAGAGTCCGTCCGCATCGGCGACGAGCACCTCGCCGTGGTACATGGTTCCGCGCATGAACCGCTTGCGTCCGTCCTGTCGCAGGTACTCCGCCTCCACACGGAGTTCGACGTCGAGTGGGGCAGGCGCCCGGAAGTTCACGTTCAGATAAGCCGTACGCGCCCAGGGACGTCCGGAATCATTGGCGAGCCGGGCCATGATCTCGTCGAAGATCAGCGGTGTGACACCACCGTTCATCGCGTAACGACCGGCATGGAAGCGCCCGACCGTGACCCGCCCACGAGCGGTCGTTTCCGTCACCGCGTCGATGTGCAGCGGGGGCGCCAGGGCCTGTCCCCGACCGGCAAGATCCCAGCGATGACCCGCGATCTGATCGTCCTCGCCTACCTCGAGTTCTTCCAATCGCTGTGCAACAGAACGCAGTGTCCCGGCGATACCCGACGCGGCGGCAGGGTCGGGACGCGACCGCGTGAAAGCCTCCTGTACCGCACGGACTGCGGCGACCAGCTCGGCGAACTCGTCGCCGGCCTCGACTGTCGGATCGAACGGATCGTTCCAGTCCGGATTCCAGATATCGATCGGTGCGCTCGGGCGTAGCGAGACGTCCATGATGCCCCTTTCAGTCGGTTCCCGCACGGGCACCGAAGAATTCCGTGAACATGTCGCCGATGGGGCGAGGGCGCAGCGCGGTGCGTGCGACCGCGTTCTCGCGGTCGAAGCGGCTGCGCAGATCCTTACCATGCCCGGCGAGCAGAAGCGATTTGATCTCCCGGACCGCCTCGGGTGGTTGCGCTGCGATCTGCGCCGCGGCCTCCAGCGCGGTCCCGAGAACGTCACCGTCACCTGCGTATCGGGTGAGCAGGCCCATCCGATATGCCTCGTCGCCGGCGACGGCACGCGAGGTCATGAGCAGATCTCGCGTCTGTCCGGCCCCGATCAAGGTGTCGAGCACCCAGGTCAGGTTCGCACCACCGTACTTCGCCGCAGTCACGGTGAATTGTGTCGACGATCCGCCGACCCGTAGGTCGGAGCAGACAGCGAGCAGTGTCCCGGCGCCGTACGACACGCCCTGAACTGCCGCGATCGTGGGCTTGGCGAATTCGAGATACCGCCAGAGCAGTTCCTCGCGCTCGAGCATCGCCTCCAGGTTCGCGTCCGACGACAGTGCCGCGAGTTCCTGCAGGTCGTACCCTGCCGAGAAGGCGCGCTCACCGGACCCGGCGATCACCACGACCCGGACGGCGTCGTCGCACGCTGCACGGGTCAGCGTCTCGTCGAGTGCCCGTTGCAGCGACAGCGAGATCGCGTTGTGTACCTCCGGACGATTCAACGTCAGTTGCAGTACACCCGGTGCGGGAGACGATTCGAGCAACTCACGCGAGGTCATGTCGTCACGCCGGCCTTCTTCCGCCGCTCCTCCGCGATCGCAGCGGCATCGCCCGAGATCATCTTGTGGAAGACCTGCCCAGGCAGTTCGTTCCGTCCGTAGACGAGTTCGTCCACCTGGCCGTGCGCGACGTTGTCGGTGATCGTCTTCGTGACGAACCAGTCCTCCGCGTGGAGAGTCTCCATCAGGAGTTCCCAGTTCTTCTCGAGTACCCGCTTCTCCCGGGGAGTCGTGGGTTCGGCCGGAGACAGCAACCGGATGGTGCAGTACGAGACGTTGGGATCGTCGACGTCGGGGACGATGGTCCAGACCTCGAAGTGATTCGGCTCGGTGACCAGCATCGTGCCGGGATAGATCGTGTAGTTCGCGAGCGAGTAGTCGCGGACATCGAAGGAATCCGGATCCGCATCGCGAACCTCCGTGATCGCCTTGCGCGCCACAACGATTCGCCACGACCTGTCGACGAGATCGAAGGCCGTGATGTTGCCCTCGAGGAAGTTGCACACGGTCTTGGTGTGCAGCTGGCACAGATGGTAGGAGTCCTGCACGCCGTCGACCGCGATCTTCCAGTTCATGTCGAGCTTCCAGGTCTCCTTGCGGACCTGGAACGACGTGGCAATACCGGTGTCGGCGACCTCGGCGTCGTGCTTCTCACCGAGCACCCTCGCGATGTCCAGTTCGGCACCGACCGTCGGCACGACCCAGACGAGCCCGTGCCGCACCTCGCACGGGAACTCGACCAGCCCGTACTGCGATCGATCCAGGCCGTCGAACCCTTCGGCGTGAGGCATTCCCCGCAGCGCACCGTCACGGCCGTACGCCCAGTTGTGGTAGGGGCAACTGAAGAGGCGCTTGCATCCCGATTCCTCGAATTCGACCTTGGAACCTCGGTGCCGGCACACGTTGGAGAACGCCTTGACGCTGCCGTCGGACTGCCTGATCACCAGCAGCGGCGTGCCGATGAGCTCGGTGGTGACGAAGTCGCCGGTCTTCTTCAGCTCGTCGATGTGCGCCACGATGTGCGGAAATCGGCGCACGACGTCACGTTCGAGGCTCGCCAGTTCGGGGTCGTTGAACACGGAGAACGGAACACGAAGCATCTCGTCCGCGTAGTCGGTGCTGTTGTTGTCGACGTGCGCGATCAGGCGCCGAGTGAGGTCGATCTTGTCTTCACGCTGCATGACCCCAGCGTGGCACATGAGACATGTGGCGTCTAGTGTCTTATCCAGATTACCCGGCGGTATGGTGCATGCGTGGCACACAAGACGGACACCGAGACCACGGACGTCGGCGCAGCGATCCTTGTCGCCGCCGAATCATGCTTCGAACAGTTCGGTATCACGAAGACCACGATGGCCGACGTCGCGCGAGCTGCAAACATGTCCCGGGCGACCGTCTACCGCTACTTCTCGGACCGCGAATCGCTCATTGTGGCGTCGATCGTCCGCCGCGCACGGATGAACATGGAGCCGTGGCGAGTGCGCATCCGGAAGTACCCGACATTCGGCGAACGGATCGTCGAGGGCCTGTGCGCCAATATCCGCCGAGGCCTCCGCGACCCGATGATCCATCTCCTCGTTTCCCCCGCCGAGGCAACACTCGCCACAACCCTGCTCGCGACCTCGGGCCGTGCCGTCCAACTCACCCGCGAACTGTGGGAGCCGATTCTGCTCGAGGCCCGGGAGTCCGGAGAGCTTCGCGCCGATGTCGATCTGGACCTGCTCTACGAATGGCTGTCGGAGATCGAGATGAACTACATCAGTGCGCTCGGCGCCAGTGCGGGCTCGCTCGACCGGTTGCGGGCGAAGCTGTACGCGTTCGTCGTGCCGTCGCTACTCGCCCGCCCGTAGACCCCGCGGGACCACCACTCCCCATCGACGCCGCGCGATCGGGCGTTCCCCGCCCGCTCCGGGCCGATCACTCGACCCCGTGGGGAGCCGGCCCCGGAGGAGCCGCCGAGGCTCGGGGCCGCGGCGTACCCACGCCGGGGACCGACCGTCGTGCCGTGCGCCGACTCGTGCCCAGTCCCATCGTCCGGCCCCTCCGCACGCGTGCCGCTTCGCCGGGCGACGCGGGGCATTGCGTCACGCACTTGTCCGAACTATAGTCCAGACAACTGTCCAGACAAGGGGCACCCGAGGCACGCAGCGAAGGCGTCAGCATCGCGTACCGACCGGTCCCCGCCATGTGCGCATCCGAATCTCCTACTACACCTGACACTTTCCAATCTCCAGAACGGAAACGTCCGATGTCCCTGATTCCCGGCGACAGCTCGGCTCTGCTCGTCGACGGCAAGCTGGTTCCCGGCTCCGGCGGCACGTTCGAGGTCGTGAACCCGGCCACCGCGGAGGTGCTCGGCACCGCCGCCGACGGCACCGCCGCCGACATGGACGCCGCGATCGAGGCGGCCCGTCGCGCCTTCGACACCACGGGCTGGTCCCGCGAGCACGCCTTCCGCGCCCGCTGCCTGCGTCAGCTCCGCGATGCGCTGCGCGGCCACATCGAGGAACTGCGGGCGATCACCATCGCCGAGGTCGGCGCACCCCGGTTCCTCACCTCCGCCGCCCATCTCGAGGGCCCCGTCGACGATCTCGGGTACTTCGCCGACCTGGCCGAGAACTACCCGTGGCAACAGGATCTCGGCAATGCCGCACCGATGGACATCCCCACCCACCGCTACGTGCTCCGCGAGGCGGTCGGTGTCGTCGGGGCGATCACACCGTGGAACTTCCCGCACCAGATCAACTTCGCCAAGCTGGGTCCCGCGCTCGCCGCCGGCAATACGGTGGTGCTCAAGCCCGCGCCCGACACCCCGTGGTGCGCCGCGGTCGTGGGCCGGATCCTCGCCGAGGAAACCGACATCCCGCCGGGCGTCGTGAACATCGTGACGTCGAGCGACCATGCCGTCGGCGCCCTGCTCGCCACCGACCCGCGGGTGGACCTCGTGTCGTTCACCGGCTCCACCGCCACCGGACGGTCGGTGATGCGCGCCGCCTCGGAGACGCTGAAGAAGGTGTTCCTCGAACTCGGCGGAAAGTCGGCGTTCATCGTGCTCGACGACGCCGACCTCGGAGCCGCATGCTCGATGGCCGCCTTCACCGTGTGTACCCACGCCGGGCAGGGCTGCGCCATCACGACCCGTCTGCTCGTCCCCCGGAACCGCTACGACGAGGCGGTCCGCGTCACCGCCGACGCCCTGCGCGGCATCCGGCCCGGCGACCCGAACGAGCCCGGCACGGTGTGCGGTCCGCTGATCTCCGAGCACCAGCGCGCACGGGTCGAGGGCTACCTGCGGCTCGCCGTCGAGGAGGGCGGGACGATCGTCGTCGGCGGCGGCCGTCCCGCCGAGCACCGGCGTGGCTTCTTCCTCGAACCGACGCTGATCGCCGGGGTCGACAACACCGCTCGCGTCGCCCGGGAGGAGATCTTCGGGCCGGTCCTCGTGATCCTCCCCTACGACGGCGACGACGAGGCGATCCGCATCGCCAACGACTCCCCCTACGGCCTGTCCGGGGCCGTCTGGGGCACCGACGAGGACCGGGTCCGCCGGGTCGTCGAGGGGGTCCGCACCGGCACCCTGGGCGTCAACGGAGGCATCTGGTACGCCGCCGATGCTCCCTTCGGCGGCTACAAGCAGTCCGGAATCGGCCGCGAGATGGGTGTGGCCGGATTCGAGGAATACCTGGAGACCAAGCTCGTCGCCGAACCGGCGGCGAAGCAGAGAGGCTGACGAACATGACCCGCAGCACAACGCGTTTCGCCGACCGCACCGCGATCGTCACCGGATCGGCGCAGGGAATCGGCGAGGCGTACGCCAGAGCCCTTGCCGCCGAGGGCGCCTCCGTCGTCGTCGCGGACATCGACACCGAACGCGGCGAGCAGGTCGCCGAGCAGATCGTCGCCGACGGCGGCATCGCCGTCTTCAAGACCGTCGACGTCTCCGATCCCGACTCGGCCACCGAGCTCGCCGCCTTCACGGTCGAGACGTTCGGCAGCATCGACCACGTCGTCAACAACGCCGCCATCTACGGGGGCATGAAGCTCGACCTGCTGCTCACCGTCCCGTGGGACTACTACAAGAAGTTCATGAGCGTGAACATGGACGGCGCGCTCAACATCACCCGCGCGGCGTGGCCGCACATGACGGACCGCGGCGGTTCCGTCGTCAACCAGTCCTCGACCGCCGCGTGGGTGTACTCCGGCTTCTACGGCCTGGCCAAGGTCGGTGTCAACGGCCTGACCCAGCAGCTGGCCGTCGAACTCGGCGGCTCGAACATCCGCATCAACGCGATCGCCCCGGGTCCGATCGACACCGAGGCCACCCGCACCGTCACGCCGGGAAACATGGTGGCGGACATGGTCTCCACACTGCCGCTGAAGCGGATCGGTACGCCCGGGGACCTGGTGGGAATGTGCCTGTTCCTGCTCTCCGACGAGGCGAACTGGATCACCGGGCAGATCTTCAACGTCGACGGCGGCCAGGTGATCCGCTCGTGACCAGGCTCGGCTACATCGGCCTCGGCAACATGGGCGCGCCGATGGCGAAGCGGCTGCTGGACCGGCCGGGTGGGCTCACCGTCCTCGACGCCCGGCCCGAGGCCGTCGAGCCGTTCACCGCGGCCGGCGCCCGGGTCGCCGGCGACCCCGCCGACCTGGCGCGCGACTGCGACGTCGTCTGCGTCACCGTGGTCGACGACGCGCAGGTCCGCACCGTCGTCGCCGGGCTGCTCGACACGGCCCGGCCCGGCACGGTGATCGCGGTCCACTCGACCATCGCCGACACCACCGCCGTCGAGCTCGCCGCCGAATGCGCCGACCGCGGCGTCGAACTGGTCGACGCGCCCGTCAGCGGCGGGGCCCCCGGCGCCGAGCAGGGCCGGCTCGCGGTGATGGTCGGCGCCTCCGACGCGGCGTTCGACGCGGTACGCGAGCCGTTCTCGCGGTTCGCCGACCTCGTCGTGCACGCCGGTCCGGTCGGCGCGGGCACCCGGATGAAGCTGGCCCGGAATCTACTGCACTTCGTGTCGTTCACCGCGGCCGCGGAGGCGCAGCGCCTCGCCGAGGCGGCCGGGCTGGACATCACCGCGCTCGGGAAGGTGGTCCGCCACACCGACGCGATCACCGGTGGCGCCGGGGCGATCATGCTCCGGGACACCACCGCACCGATCCCGCCGGACGACTTCTGGTTCCCGATCCTCGACCACGTCCGCGCCCTGGGCGAGAAGGACCTGTCGCTGGCCCTCGGCCTCGGCGCCCGTCTCGGCGTCGACCTGCCCCTGGCCACGCGGGCACTGACCGGCCTGGGACCCGGACTCGGCGTCGGCACCGGAGACGTCGCGAGCCGGAACCGACGAGAGGAACGCATATGACCGACGATCGCCGCCGCCGCGGCCTGGACATGATGTCGAAGGTGTACGGCTGGGAGATGCAGGACGGGCCCGGCGACCACTTCGCCGTCACCGCGGACCACCTGTTCGCCGACATCTGGTCCCGGCCCGGGCTCAGTATCCGCGACCGGCGGCTGCTGCTGCTCGGTGCGCTCACCGCACAGGGACTGATCGACGTGGCCGAGATCCAGGTCGGCGCCGCCCTCCACAACGAGGAACTCGACGAACAGCAGCTGAAGGAGATCGCCCTGTTCCTGTGCCACTACGTGGGGTGGCCGCTCGGCACCAAGCTCGACTCGATGATCGGCGGCGTGCTCGCCGAGCGCCGCAAGGCGGCGAAGTGAGCCTGCCACCGGCTCACCGTGCGGCACGAGAACACAGGGAGTGACGAGTGCAGGACTTCGCGGACCGGCCGGGCGCGGCCCTCGTGGCCGGCGGCACCGGCGGGATCGGCCGAGCGGTGTGCCGGGTGCTGGCCGAGCGCGGCAGCGACGTCGCGTTCATGTTCCGCCGCAGCGGGGCGGCCGCCGCAGCCCTGACGACCGAACTGTCCGCGCTCGGCGCGAAGGTGCTGTCGCTGCAGGTGGACCTGGGCGACAGTGCCGCGGCCGCCGGCGGCGTGGACGCGGTGATCGAATCCTTCGGTGCGCTGCACACTCTCGTCTACGCGGCGGGGCCGCACGTGCCGATGCTGCACCTGAGCCGGGTCACGCCCGCGCAGTTCCGCGACCAGCTCGTGGGCGACGCGGGCGCGTTCTTCAACCTCGTCCGTCCCGCCCTGCCCCGGCTACGGGAGTCGCGGGGCAGCATCGTCGCCGTGACCACCGCCGCGACCCGCCGGTTCCCCGTCCGGGACGGTCTGTCGGCCGGGCCCAAGGGTGCGATCGAGGCCCTCGTGCGGGGCCTGGCGGCCGAGGAGGGACGGTTCGGTGTGCGCGTGAACGCGGTGGGGCCGGGCATGCTCACCGACGGCACGGCCGCCCGGCTGATCGGGTCCGGCGATCTCGACGAGCACGCACTGTCGGTCGCGCGGAACAACATTCCGCTGCGCCGCTTCGGCGACGCCGAGGACATCGCCGAGGCGGTCGCGTTCCTCGCCTCGGACCGCGCGGATTTCGTGTCCGGGCAGACACTCGACGTCGACGGCGGTTACGGCGCGTGATCGGCGCCCACCGTGCGCGGGGTACCGCACCGGAACCGGCGATGGGTAATGTGCTCGTCAGTACACGCCGCTTCAGCACCCGCCACCGGACCGCAGCGAACGGAGACCGCCGTCATGACCCGTACCACCCTGCCCCGGGAGATGATCGAACTCGCCGAGGCGACACCGGGTTTCATGCCGATCGACGAGGGCACGGCCCTGCACGACGCCGCGGTGCGCTACCTCGGTGACGGTGTCGGTGTCGAGATCGGCACCTACTGCGGGCGCTCGACCGTCTATCTCGGTGCCGCCGCGAAGGCCACCGGCGGCACGATCGTCACGATCGACCATCATCACGGGTCCGAGGAGCACCAGCCCGGGTGGGAGTACCACGATCCGGCCCTCGTCGACGCGCACACCGGCCGGCTCGACACGGTGGGCCGGTTCCGCCACACCCTCGCCGACGCGGACCTCGAATCCCACGTCGTCGCGGTGCTGGGGCGGTCGGGCCAGGTCGCGGCGTTCTGGCGGACCCCGGCGGCGTTCGTGTTCGTCGACGGCGGTCACAGCAGCGAGGCGGCGCAGGCGGATTACGCGGGCTGGGCTCCCTGGGTGCGTGTCGGCGGGGCCCTGATCATCCACGACGTGTTCCCCGACCCGAAGGACGGCGGACGACCCCCGTACGAGGTCTACCTGCGCGCGCTCGGCAGCGGCGAGTTCGCCGAGGTGTCGGTGACCGGGTCGCTGCGGGTGCTCGAACGCACCGGTGGCACCGTCGGAGTGCTGCCGGGCTGACGGCTCAGACCGTCACCCGGCAGTCCTCGTGGCAGTTCTCGGTCGCGACCCATCCGGAGGGTGCGGCGGCATCGCGGAACACACCGTTGCCCGCGGTGCTGCGTGAGAGCGCGTCGGCGGCGAGGATCACGGCGGCACTGGTCCAGGAGCTCTTCTCCACGGGCCAGCGCTTACCGTCCGTGAAAACCATTCCGGTCCAGTACGACCCGTCCGGATCGCGCAGATGCTGCATGGCCGCGAGCAGTTCCCGGGCCGTCGTGGCCTCACCGATCGCGTCCAGCGCGAGCACGAGTTCGCAGGTCTCGGCCCCCGTCACCCACGGCCGATGGTCGACGCAGCGGATTCCGAGACCTCCGACCACGAAATCGTCCCAGCGTTCCCGGATCCGTTGCCGGGCCGGCGCACCGCGCACCGCGCCGCCGAGGATCGGGTAGTACCAGTCCATCGAGTACTCCGGTTTGGGCGCGAACGCCTCCGGGTGCCGGCGCAGCACGTGCCCGAGCCGATACCATGCGACCTCCCAGTCCGGGTGGGGATCGCCGACCACCTCCGAGAGGCGCAGGCCGCACTGCAGGCTGTGGTGGATGCTCGAGCACCCCGTCAGCAGGGCCTCGTCGGCCGCGCCGTGTTCTCCTCGTGCCCAGTAGATCTCACCGCCTGGCGCCTGCAACTCGAGCACATGGTCGAGGGCCGTCCGCACCGTCGGCCACAGCCGTTCCACGTGGTCGACGTCGCCTGTGACGAGGTAGTGGTGCCACACCCCCACCGCGATGTATGCGGTGAAGTTCGAGTCGGCGTCGTGGTTTTCGACGGCGTCCTCGCGGAACTGCATGGGCCACGAGCCGTCCGGCCGCTGGGTGCGACGGGACCAGTCGAAGGCCGCCTCCGCCTCTTCGAGCAACCCCGCGGCGGTGAGAGCCATCGCGGACTCGATGTGGTCCCACGGATCCGTGTGACCACCGGGGAACCACGGGATCGCTCCGGAGGACTCCTGCATGTCGGCGATCGCGCGGGCGGTGTGCAGGCACTGTTCCTCGGACAGCACTCCCGGCACGGCCGGAACCGCCGGCCGTGCCCCGCCGGGGCGGAAGTCAGCGGCCGGCAACGGGAACCGTCGGCTTCTCGAGGTAGAACACGACGCTCTTGCCGAGCACCGGGTTCAGCAACGACTCGGCGGTGCGCGTCAGCCACGGCCCCTGCATCAGGTCCCACACGAGGAGCCGGTGATACGCCTTCGTCAGGGGGTTGTCGTCGTTGTCGACGCCCACAGCGCATTTGAGCCACCAGTACGGCGAGTGCAGGGCGTGCGCGTGCTCCCGGCCGCGCACCGTCAGGCCTGCCGAGGTCAGCTCGGCCGCGAGCTCGTCGGCCTTGTAGATCCGCACGTGCCCGCCCTCGACCTCGTGATACGCGTCGGACAGCGCCCAGCAGATCTTCTCCGGCAGCCACCGCGGCACGGTGACGGCCGCGACGCCGCCCGGCTTGAGCACACGCACGAATTCGGCGATGGCACGGTCGTCCTCGGGCACGTGCTCGAGCACCTCGGAGATCAGCACGACGTCGAAGGTCTCGTCGTCGTAGGGCAGGGCGAGGGCATCGCCCACCTCGGCCCGGGCGAGGGCACCCTCGGGGACCTGGCCCTCGAGTTCCATCGCCGCGAACATGTCGCCGACGGCCTTCATGTCCTCCGCGCTGCGGTCGAACGCCACCACGTCGGCGCCCCGACGGTAGAGCTCGAACGAGTGCCGGCCCGCGCCCGCCCCGATGTCGATGGCACGGTCGCCGGGCTTGACCCCGAGCCGGTCGAAATCGACTGTCAGCATCAGGTGTTCGTCCTTCCTGCCTGCGCCGCCACGGTGTCCTGGTAGGCCCGGACGGTCCGGGCGGCCACGGCCGCCCAGCTGAATCGCTCGAGCACGCGTGCCCGTGCCACCGACCCGAGACGGATCTGCTCGGCGGGATCGTCGAGAACCCGCGCCAGCGCCGCGGCCAGCTGTTCGCTGTCCCCCGGAGGCACGAGGATGCCCGCGTCGCCGACCACCTCGGGGATCGCGCCGGCGCGGCTCGCGACCAAGGCGGTGGCGCAGGCCATGGCCTCGACCGCGGGCAGCGAGAACCCCTCGTAGAGCGACGGGACCACAGCCACCTGCGCCGAACCGAGCAGCTCGGCCAGCTCGCGGTCGTCGATCCCGGAGACGGTGCGCACCGCGTCGCCGATGGCCAGCTGCTCGATCAGCTTCTCGGTGACCCCGCCGGGCGCGAGCCGGGTGACGAGCACCAGCTCGACCCGCCGTTCGGTGCGCAGCTTCGCCACCGCCTCGAGCAGGTTGGCGACGCCCTTGAGCGGCGCGTCCGCGCTGGCCACGCACACGATGCGGCCGGGCACGCGCTCGGCCGTCGGCGGGGCGAAGACCTCGGTGTCGACGCCCAGCGGGATCGTGCGCAGCCGCCCCTCGGGGATCTCGAAGGCGGTACGGATGTCGTCCTCGGAGGACTTCGAGACGGTGAGCAGGGTGGGGATGCGCCGCGCCACCCGGGCCTGCATGCGCAGGAACCCGTACCAACGGCGCAGGGTGAGCTTGCGGCGCAACGTCGGCGCGCTCGCGAGGTCCAGTTCCCGGTCGCGGGTGATCGGGTGGTGGATCGTCGCGACCAGTGGCAGGCCCGCGTCCGCGATGCGGAGCAGGCCGTAGCCGAGGCACTGATTGTCGTGTACGACGTCGAACTCGGCGGCCCGGGCCCGCAGCAGCCTGGCGGCGCGCAGGCTGAAGGTCAGCGGCTCCGGAAAACCCGCCGTCCACATCGTGCCCAGCTCCAGGAGGTCGATCGCGTCGCGAATCTCGCGCGGGTGCGGAAAGCGGAACGGATCGTCCTCGCGGTAGAGGTCGAGACTGGGCACCTTCACCAGGGTCACCCCGTCGTCCAGCTCGGGGTACGGCTGGCCGGAGAATACCTCGACGTCGTGGCCGAGCGCCGCGAGCTCGCGGCTGAGGTGTCGAACGTACACGCCCTGACCACCGCAGTGCGGCTTGCTGCGGTACGACAGCAGAGCTATTCGCACAGATCACCTCGTTCGTCGTGTCGCCGGAGCGGGTCCGTCCAGAAGATCGAACTCACTCTAGAACATGTTCTCGTCCGACGTGCAACCCGGCGCAGCCCTGCGGATCAGCGCCGGAACCGCACCAGGTCCAGTGCAAACTGAACGTACAGGGTGGCGAGCCGTTCCGCCGTCGAAGACCCGCCGGGACGACACCGGACCGGGCCTGCGGTGCGCATTGCGAGCGGGCGGCGCGCCCTCGTCCTCCGCGGGTTGACACCCGGCGATGTGACCTACACCATAAGCGCACGCTTACCGTACGAACGCTCGGTGAGCGACGAGTGCACCTCGACCCGAAAAGGAGACGGTATGTCCGACGCCCCGTCCATGCGCGAACTGCTCGGCGACGACGCCCCCAGCAACTGGGGACGCTGGGGCGCCGACGATGAGCTCGGAGCTCTGAACTTCCTCGGCACCAAGGAGGTTCTCGGCGGAATCGGCGAGGTCAAGTCCGGCGACGTGTTCACCCTGCAGATCCACATGGGCCGCAAGGAGGCCCCCGGCGATCCCCTGTGGCCCAGCCGCAGCGGCATCGATCGCCGCAACACCCTCGACGAATCGTCGTGGGACGGCGAGGACGCTCCGCAGTTCCCCGGCGGACTGCACTACGCCGACGACACAGCCACCCTCTTCCTGCAGGGCTCCACCCAGTACGACGCCCTCGGCCACGTCTGGTACGACGGCAAACTCTGGAACGGATACGACGCGCGCAGCACCGTCGGCAGCATGGACAAGGCCTCGGTGCTGCCGATCGCCGAGAAGGGCGTCGTGGGCCGGGGGATCCTGATCGATATGGCGCGCCACCGGGGCAAGGACTGGCTCGGCGCCGGCGAGACCTTCGACCACAACGACCTCGAGGCGGCCGCCGCCGCCCAGGGCGTGACCATCGAACCGCACGACATCCTCGTGATCCGGACCGGCTGGCTGAAGTACTGGTACAGCCTCGACGACACCACCGAGTTCTACACCGACTTCTGCGAACCCGGCCTGACCTACAGCCGCGAACTGGTCGAATGGTTCCGGAACCGGGAGATCCCCAACCTGGTCACGGACACCATCGCCAACGAGGTGACCACCGACCCGGCCAGTGGCGTGGCGCTGCCCCTGCACTGCGCGCTCATGCGCAATCTCGGTGTGGCCCTCACCGAGATCGCCTGGCTCGAGGACCTCGCCGACGCGTGCGCCGCCGACAACCGCTGGACCTTCCTGTACACCGCGGCACCACTGAAGGTCGTGGGCGGCACGGGCGCTCCGGTCAATCCGGTCGTCATCCGATGAGCGCAGCCGGACCCCGCCACGCACGCACGGGCGTCTACGACAGCAAGCCTTGGCTCGCGCGCTACGCGCCCGGCCTGCCGATCCACATCGAGCCGGAGTACACCGACGCGCTGGAGATGTTCCGCGCCACCGTCGCTCACGATCCGGACGCGGACATCATCCGCTACTTCGACGGGCGCCTGACCCGCCGCGAACTCGACGAGCAGTCCGACGCGTTCGCGGCCGCACTGACGGCCCACGGCTTCCGCCCGGGTGAGCGGGCGGCGCTGTTCCTGCAGAACGTCCCGCAGTTCGTCGTGGCGCAGCTCGGTGTCTGGAAGGCCGGCGGCATCCCGGTCTCCGTCAACCCCATGAACAAGGAACGCGAGCTCGGCGAAATCCTCCTGGACTCGGGGGCTACCGTGCTCGTCGCACTCCAGGGGCTGTACCGGGACGTCGCACAGCACGTCGTCGCCGGCACCGCCGTCCGGATCGTGATCACCACGTCCGAACTCGAATACCAGACCCGCGGAGACGAGCGGATCTTCTCCGGCATCGAACGCCTCGATCTGCCCGACACCCTCGACCTGCAGACCCTCCTGGCCGAGTTCCGGGGACGGCCCGTCCCCGTGCACACTCTCGGCCCGGACGACATCGCGTTCCTCACCTACACGTCCGGTACGACCGGGCCACCGAAGGGCGCGATGACCACTCACCGCAACGTGGTGTTCAACGCCCGCACCTACCGGGAATGGGTGGGACTCGGCGCGGACGACGTCGTGCTGGGAATCGCCCCGCTGTTCCACATCACCGGGCTCGTCGGGCACATCGCTGTCGCCCTGCTGACAGGTGCGCCGCTGGTGTTGATGTACCGGCTCGACCCCGGCGTGACCCTCGAAACGGTGGCGGTGGAGCGGGCGACGTTCACGGTCGGCTCGATCACCGTGTTCATCGCGCTGATGAACGCCCCCGGCGCCCGCGGGGAGTCGCTGAAGACGCTGACCAAGATCTTCTCCGGCGGAGCGCCGATACCACCGAGCACCGTCGCGGCGTTCGAGAGATTCTCCGGGACGTACATCCACAACATCTACGGCCTCACCGAAACCACCTCCCCCTCGCATGCGGTTCCGTTCGGCACCCGGGCTCCGGTGGACGAGGCGTCCGGCGCCCTGTCGGTCGGAGTCCCGACCTTCGACACCGTCGTGCGGATCGTCGACGAGGACGGCAACGACCTCCCGTCGGTGCGGTGGGCGAGCTCGTCACGTCGGGCCCGCAGGTGGTCGCCGGCTACTGGAACAAGCCCGAGGAGACCGCGACCGCACTGCCCGGGGGTGCCCTCCACACCGGGGACGTCGGGTACATGGACGCCGACGGCTGGTTCTACATCGTCGACCGCAAGAAGGACCAGATCAACGCCGGTGGGTACAAGGTCTGGCCGAGAGAGGTCGAGGACGTGCTCTACGAGCACGAAGCGGTGCGCGAGGCCGCGGTGGTGGGGGTGGTGGACAGCTACCGCGGCGAGACGGTCAAGGCGTTCGTCAGCCTCCGTCCGGGGCATTCGGTCACCGCGGAGGAACTGATCGCCTTCGCCAGGGAGAGAATGGCGGCATACAAGTACCCGCGGCTGGTGGAGATCATCGACGAGATCCCGAAGACCGTGTCCGGCAAGCTTCTTCGCCGGGAACTCCGGGCCCGCGGCTGAACCGGTCGGGACGGCGAAGGCCCGGTCCGTTTCGGGACCGGGCCTTCGCCGTGAAGCGACCCTGACGGGACTCGAACCCGCGACCTCCGCCGTGACAGGGCGGCGCGCTAACCAACTGCGCCACAGGGCCGTGTGCACCCCCGAAGGGGTTTCCACAGAAAACCCACCGCCGAGCGGTGGGTCTACCGTATGAAATTGTGTGGTGGCCAGGGCCGGGATCGAACCGGCGACCTTCCGCTTTTCAGGCGGACGCTCGTACCAACTGAGCTACCTGGCCGGACGGCACCCGAACCGAATGCCAATTGCCAACTCTGCGACCCTGACGGGACTCGAACCCGCGACCTCCGCCGTGACAGGGCGGCGCGCTAACCAACTGCGCCACAGGGCCATGCTCTTCACTTGTGGTCAAACCGTACTGCATGCGGTGATACTGCTTCCGCAAGCGTACCCCCTACGGGATTCGAACCCGCGCTACCGCCTTGAAAGGGCGGCGTCCTAGGCCGCTAGACGAAGGGGGCCCGCCGGATTACTCCGACCCGCACCCTCAACGGGTTCGCGTTCCGTTGGGAGCTTGGATAGCTTAGGACACGGGTTTCCGGATTCACAAATCAGCAGGTCACGCCGGTTGTTCGCCTTCGAGGCGCAACTCCGGCGCACCACGCCGCCGCTCGAGCCACTGCGGCGCAGCCGTCGCCTCGAGGCAGACGTCCAGGCATTCCGCGAACCGGGCCCGGACGTCGACGTCCTCCGCGGTGAGGTCGTGGAAGTAGCGCTGCCCGGCCAGGCACGCACTGAGCACACCCAGGAACCGTTCGAGGTCGACCCCGGCACGGAACAGCCCCGCTTCCTGCGCCTCGACGGCGAGCCGGTGACCGGCCTTCCCCCACACCGAGCTGCCGCGCAGTTTGGCCTCCGCGTCGAACTCGGGCTCGGTCACGAGCTTGAACTCTGCCTGGATGATGACGTCGCCGTGCAGGGCATCGGCGAGATCTCCGACGAGGCCGTACAGCCGCTCGAACGGATCGAGCCCCGGCGCGTCCAGCCACCGGTCGGCGATCACCCGGTAGCGCTCGAGGCCCTCCGCGAGCACCGCCCGGGCGAGCGCTTCCTTCGAATCGAAGTGGAAGTACATCGCACCCTTGGTGGCCCCGGAGTGCTCGAGGATCGCGTTGACCGAGGCGGCGCCGTATCCGCGCCGGGCGAATTCGATCGCCGCGGATTCGACGATCGCCGCGCGTGTGCGCCGCGCCCGCTCTTGCTGACGTGACATGGGGGGTTCGTGCCTCCGTACGTGACCGGCAGTCCCCCCCCGGACGCCACTGTAGCCGCCGTCCGGCCCCCACGCCCGCAACCAGGCGTTTTCCGGCCTTCGCAGAGAACACACCAAGTGGTATGCTTTTGCGCGGCTCGGGTGCGCCGCAGGGGGTGCGCACCCGAGCCTTCGAACGGCCCGCGCGTCCGATACTGTTGTCCGGCGCGATGCAGCTAGACTGTGCGCCCACGCCCCTATAGCTCAGTTGGTAGAGCTACGGACTTTTAATCCGCAGGTCCCAGGTTCGAGCCCTGGTGGGGGCACCACACCCTCGCCCGCCCGGAAGGACGGGAGCGCCCCGGCACGAGGCGGCTCGTCGTCGCCCGTCACTCCGGAGCGCCGACCACCTTGCCCGGCCGGTCGCTTCGTAGCTCCGGCTCCTGCCGGCCCCGCTCGTCACGCTCCCGCTCGAGGTCGCGACCGCGTTTGCGGTACGTGTAACTCAGGGCCGCGAACACCAGGAACACGATCACGCCGACGACGGCACCGACGAGCGTCGCGCCCCGGAAGCCGGGGGCGTCGACGTCGAGGATCCGCTCCCCCGCATGGGCCGCGTTCCCGTTGCCCAGCACGATGCTCAACGTCATCAGGTTGGGGATCGCCACCACCACGGCGGCGGCGGCGAACACCACCTGCAGGACGCGGTGCCGGCGCCACGTCCTGATCCGCCACGCGGCGGCGAACAGGGCCAACGGCACGAACGTGCACACGAGGCCGAACAGCAGGCCCCAGGCTATCCCGCGGGCGAAGCCGGCATCGGCCAGCCCGGCGATACGCTGCGCCCACCACCGGGGGACGAATGCCGCCAGCACGAAGTACGCGACCACCAGCGCGAGCAGGGCCCCGACGCTCCACAGGGCCTTCTTGGCCCACGGCGGAAGACCCGACCGCTGCACCGTCTCGTTGCCCACCATTGCGTTGTTCCCCTTCCGGGTCCGGGTGTGCCGCTCCCCTCAGATTACGTACCCGCAAGCCCGACACGGCGCCCGAATCGTCGGTTCCGCGCTGCTGCCGCACCCGAATTGCGGTTAGGGTGTGGTCGCTCACAAAACCGATCCGACGATCGATGGGAGTGGCGTGCGCAGCTTCGTGGACCTGGGTCTGTTCCTGTCCGCCGTCGCCCTGGGGATCGGCTCGTTTCTCCCGGTGCTGGCCGGGACCCGGCCGACCGACGTCCCGCTGACCGAGTTGCGCGACGGGATCGCGGCCGGCGACGTCTCCGCCCTCGGCGCAGCCGACCTGCCCGTCCATCAGACACTGGCGGCGCCGCTCGTGCTCGCCGCCGTGCTGCTGCTCCTGGCCGCCCTGTTCGACTCGGCGGTGGCCGGCTGGGCCGGGGTGGTGATCGGCCTCGTCGCGGCCGGCGCCTTCGCGGTGCGGGTCTATCAGCGGTTCGGCGACTACGTGCAGGTCAACCACGCTACCGCGCTGACCAACCAGACGGGGTTCGTGCTACTGCTCAGCGGGTTGGGGGTCGCCCTGCTGTGCGCGGTGATCGCGGGGCGGCGGGCGTCCGCGTAGCCGAAACGCCGACGCGGGATCCCGGAGCGGGCGACCACGGTGGCTACCCTCGGTTCCCATGCCTTCCCTCGACGATCTCCTCTCGCGGATTCCGGTCGACCAGATCGCCCGCCGGCTCGACGTGGACGAGCAGACGGCGGCGACGGCGGTGCGGGCCGCCCTGCCCACGCTGGTCGGCGGCCTCGAGGCGAACACACGGCATCCGGACGGCGCCTCGTCCCTGCTGTCCGCGCTCGACCAGCACCGGAACCCGGCCCTGCTCGACGGTGGAGTGGACGTGACCGACGTGGACACCGCGGACGGCGACCGGATCGTGGCGAACGTGTTCGGCGACCACAAGGACCGGGTCGTGCAGACGCTGGGCCGAGCCGACGGGGCGGGCGGCAACAACCTCGTCGCACGGCTGCTGCCCATCCTCGCCCCGATCGTGCTGACGTACCTGGCCGAGCAGGTCGGCAGAAGTTCCGGCGGCCAGGGCGGCCTGGGCGAGCTGCTGGGCGGGCTCCTGCGCAGCGCGACGAACGGCACCGGAAGCGGCGGCGGTCTCGGCGGAGTGCTCGGCAGCGTTCTCGGCGGCAACGGGGGTGGCCTGGGCGAGCTGCTCGGCGGACTCCTCGGCGCCGGCAAGCGCTGAGGTCACGGCGGGATATGGATTGCCCCCGCGCGTCGCCCCGGGACGCCGTTCGCGCCCCGGTATGATAACGACGTCGCCGTCTGTGAGTGATCCCATCGGCGGGTAGGCCCCGGTCGGCCGAACTTGGAACAGGTAACAGACAAACGGGTGCCGAACCTACGGTGCCGTAGGCTGTAATTCGTACGTGACACGCACAGTTATGGAGAGGTAAACGGAATGACGCGAGTTCTGACTCAGCTGGAGCTTCTGCGCGAGCTGGAGCCCGTCGCCGAGGCGAACGTCAACCGCCACCTTTCGATGGCCAAGGACTGGCACCCCCACGACTACGTGCCCTGGGACGAGGGGCGCAACTTCGCCGCCATGGGTGGCGTGGACTGGGAGCCCGAGCAGTCGAAGCTCGACGAGGTCGCCAAGGCCGCGATGATCACCAATCTCCTCACCGAGGACAACCTGCCGTCCTACCACCGCGAGATCGCCGAGAGCTTCTCGCGCGACGGCGCCTGGGGCACCTGGGTGGGCCGCTGGACCGCCGAGGAGAACCGCCACGGCATCGTGATGCGCGACTACCTCGTCGTCACCCGCGGTGTCGACCCCGTCGCCCTCGAGAACGCCCGCATGGAGCACATGACCAACGGGTTCGCCTCGCCCAACGAGGTCGGGATGCTGCACTCGGTGTCGTACGTCACCTTCCAGGAGCTGGCCACCCGCGTCTCGCACCGCAACACCGGCCGGGCGTGCCACGACTCGATCGCCGACAAGATGCTCCAGCGCATCGCCGCCGACGAGAACCTGCACATGATCTTCTACCGCAACATCTGCGAAGCGGCCCTCGACGTCGCCCCGGACCAGACCCTCGCGGCGATCACAGACGTGCTGAAGAACTTCCAGATGCCCGGCGCCGGTATGCCCAACTTCCGCCGCAACGGCGTGCTGATGGCCAAGCACGGCATCTACGACCTGCGTCAGCACCTCGACGAGGTGGTCATGCCGGTGCTCCGCAAGTGGCGCATCTTCGAGCGTGAGGACTTCGGTGCCGAGGGCGCCCGCATCCTCGACGAGCTCGGCACCTTCCTCGAGGATCTCGAGAAGCAGGCGGTGAAGTTCGAGGAGATGCGCGATCGGTCCCTCGCCCGCGAGGCCGCCCGCCGCGAGCGCAACGAGGCCGCGTCCTGATCCAGGCCGTTCCGTGATTCGGGAGCAGCGGCCCCGAACAGCTATCCTGTGCCCGGTACCGGATTCGGTGCCGGGCACAGTTGCACGCACTTCTTCTTCACGCCGTCTTCGAGGTTTTTTCATGTCACCCCTTCGCATCGGCTCGCTCGAGTTGAACAGCCCGGTCGTACTCGCGCCGATGGCGGGAATCACCAATGTCGCCTTTCGCACCCTGTGCCGCGAACTCGAACTCGAGCGGTCGGGGAGCACGTCGGGGCTGTACGTGTGCGAGATGGTCACCGCCCGGGCACTCGTGGAACGCCACCCCGTCACGATGCACATGACGACGTTCGGCCCCACCGAGACGCCGCGGTCGTTGCAGCTGTACACCGTCGACCCGGACGTCACGTACCAGGCCGCGAAGATGATCGTCGACGAGAACCTCGCCGACCACATCGACATGAACTTCGGCTGCCCCGTGCCGAAGGTCACCCGCAAGGGCGGCGGCTCGGCGCTGCCGTACAAGCGGCGGCTGTTCGGCAACATCGTCGCGGCCGCCGTCCGCGCCACCGAGGGCACCGACATCCCGGTGACCGTGAAGTTCCGCATCGGCATCGACGCCGATCATCACACCCACCTCGACGCGGGCCGGATCGCGGCGGCCGAGGGCGCCGCCGCCGTCGCGCTACACGCCCGCACGGCCGCGCAGCGTTACTCGGGTGAGGCCGACTGGAACGAGATCGCCCGCCTCAAGGAGCACGTCACCGACGTGCCGGTGCTGGGCAACGGCGACATCTTCGCCGCCGAGGACGCCCAGAAGATGATGGAGCAGACCGGCTGCGACGGCGTCGTCGTCGGACGCGGATGCCTCGGCCGGCCCTGGCTGTTCGCCGAACTCAGCGCCGCACTGAACGGCACCCCCATGCCCACCCCGCCGAACCTGGGCGAGGTGGCGGCCATCATGCGCCGGCACGCCGAACTCCTCGCCGACCACCACGGCGAGGACCGCGGCACGCGTGAGATTCGCAAGCACATCGCCTGGTACCTGCGCGGCTTCCCGGCCGGATCCGACGTGCGCAACGCCCTGGCGCGCGTGTCCGGTCTCGCCGAGCTGGACGACCTGCTCGGCCGGCTCGATCCGACCGTGCCCTTCCCGAAGGACGCGGAGGGCCCGCGCGGTCGCCAGGGCTCCCCCGGTACCGTCGCACTGCCGGACGGCTGGCTCGACGACCCGGAGGACTGCATGGTGCCGGCGGGCGCCGACGTCATGCACTCGGGCGGCTGACCGCAGGGTCCGCCGTGCGGGCCGGACGAACCGGACCGGTGCTCGGCGGACGCTCGATCCGGACCGAGGCCGCCAGTATCATGACGGAATCGCCGTGGTGGCGGATGCGTACGAGAGCGGAACATCCGCGGAGAGGCGAGGGAATCGGTGGGTGAGGAGCACGAGTCGGGCCTGCCCGACAGTCGCGCTCCGTGGGAACGTCCTATCGCCGACTCCGGGTATCGCAGCTCACATTCCGGCCGGGTGCGACGACGTCCGGAGGGTCTTGCGCCGCCCGCCGACGCCGGACCCGCGCCGTCGGGCCGGGGCGCGGATACCGGCCGCCCCCGCCGCTCGGCCGCCCCCGACGAGAATCCCGATCAGGTCACCGTCGCCGCGCTGATGAACAAGGTCGGGCGCGACAGCCCGCCCGGGCGGCACCCCGAACCCGAACCGGCCGTGCCGGGCCCGCAGCCGGGCCGGCCGCGGCGGACGCCGGCCGTCGACGACGACCCCACCGAGAAGATCCCGCCCGTGGCCGCGGCCCCGCCGACCGGCCCGCCGCCCCCACCCCCGCGCGACGACCGTGCCGGACGGCGGAGCGACGACCCCGACCAGCCGCCCGCGCTGCCCCAGGCCGTCGGGGGCGACGGCCTGAGCAGGCTGGCTCTGAACAAGCGCCGCAAACGCCGGCGCCTCGCGACCGTGGGCCGCACCGTTCTGGCGCTGCTGTCCGTGCTGACCCTCGTCGGCAGCGGCCTGGTGTGGGGCTACGTGCGTTCCACCGAGGCCGGATTCGCCCAGATCGCGGCGCTGGACACCGAATCCACCGACATCGTCGACCCCGGCGGGCAGACCGGCGACGAGACCTACCTGATCATCGGCACCGACACCCGCGCCGGGGCGAGCGGCGCGGTCGGCGCCGGCACCGTCGCCGACGCCGAGGGCGCACGCGCCGACACCGTCATCCTCGTCAACATCCCCGCCGACCGCAGTCGCGTCGTCGCCGTCTCCTTTCCGCGCGACCTGGACGTGACGCGGCCCGTGTGCCGCGGCTGGGACAGCACCACCGGCGAGTACACGTCGGAGACGTTCCCCGCCGCCGAGGGCGACAAGCTCAATGCCACCTACGCGCTGGGCGGGCCCAAGTGCCTGGTGAAGGTGATCCAGAAGCTGTCCGGCCTGAAGATCGGGCATTTCGTCGGAATCGACTTCGCGGGCTTCGAGAGCATGGTCAACGAGGTCGGCGGCGTCGAGGTGTGCACACCCACCCCCCTGGTCGACGGGGAACTCGGCACCATCATCGAGACGGCGGGCACCCACACCCTCGACGGCCGCCGGGCCCTGGACTACGTGCGGGCCCGCAAGGTCGAGTCGGAGGGCAACGGCGACTACGGGCGTATCACCCGGCAGCAGAAGTTCCTGTCGTCACTGCTGCGCTCGGCCATGTCGAACAAGGTCCTGTTCGACCCCGGCAAGCTGAACGGGTTCATCAACGCGTTCACCCGCGCCACGTTCGTCGAGAACGTCGACACCGAGTCCCTCGTCCGGCTCGGCCGCTCGCTGCAGCGGGTCGAAGCCGGCGCCGTCACCTTTCTCACCGTGCCGACGGCCGGAACCAACGAGTGGGGCAACGAGATTCCGCGTCTCGACGACATCAAGGCGATCTTCAACGCGATCATCGACGACGAACCGCTCCCCGGCGAGAAACGCGATGTTCCCGAGCCGGAATCGTCAGCGCCGCCGGCAGCCCCGCTGCCTGCACAGACCGCGGTGGACCCCTCGACGGTGTCGGTGCAGGTGTCCAACGCCTCCGGCGAATCCGGCCTCGCGGCCCGGACCGCGGAAGAACTCGGCGCCTACGGTTTCCCGATCTACAGCGTCGGCAACTACTCCGGGACGAGCAAGGAGACCGTCGTCCGCTTCTCCCCCGGGCTGGAGGCCGAGGCGTTGACGCTGGCCTCCGCAGTTCCGGGGGCCGTGCTGCAGGAGTCCCAGGACCTCGGCGGCATCGTGGAACTCGTCCTCGGCACCGGGTTCGTCGGCAGCATCGCGGCTCCGACCGAGGTGGGTTCGGTCCTGCCGACGGTGCCGATCCAGGCCGCCGAGGAGAACGAGCTGCCGGTCGACCTGTCGATCACCAACGCGGGCGACGATTCCTGCGCCTGAGCAGCACCTCGAGCCCGTCCATTCACCCGGCGTTCACCCGCTGCTCGTGACTCGGCTTTGTCTGCGCCGTAGTCTGTGCCATTATGCGCGTCGTATACCACGAACAGATGACCGAGCTCGCCGATCTCCTCGGAGAGATGGCGGGCCTTGCCGGCCTTGCGATGGAGCGGGCCACCCAGGCGCTGCTCCAGGCGGATCTGGCGCTCGCCGAGACCGTCATCGGCGAGCACGACAAGATCACCGACCTGAGTACCCAGTGCGAGGAGAAGGCCTTCTCGCTCCTCGCCCTCCAGGCGCCGGTCGCCGGTGATCTGCGTTCCGTGGTCAGTGGCATCCAGATCGTCGCCGACATCGACCGGATGGGTGCGCTGGCACTGCACGTCGCCAAGGCGACGCGACGCCGGCACCCCAATCATGTTCTGCCCGAAGAGGTCAACGGCTACTTCGCCGAGATGGGCCGCATCGCAGTCTCGCTCGGCGCAGCGACCAGGGAGATCCTCGAGACGCGCGACCCCGAGCGGGCGGCCCGGCTCCACCAGGAGGACGAGGCGATGGACGATCTCCATCGTCACCTGTTCACCGTGCTCATGGACCGGGAGTGGAAGCACGGCGTGGCCGCGGCTGTGGATGTGACGCTGCTGGGCCGGTTCTACGAACGGTTCGCCGACCATGCCGTCGAGGTGGGTCGTCGCGTGATCTTCCTGGTCACCGGCAAGCTCCCCACCGACGAGGATTTCCGGGCGATGCGCGAGCGCGTCGACAAGCTCACGGTGTACCCGCAGGATCAGTAACCCGACTCGGCACAAGGCCCCGCCCGGAGTTTCCGGGCGGGGCCTTTCCGCGTCCGCGGTGCCGAAGTCGCAGCCGGCTCAGCCGAAGCGGCCGGAGATGTAGTCCTCCGTGGCCTTCTGGGTGGGGTTGGAGAAGATCTTCTCGGTGTCGTCGATCTCGACGAGCCGGCCCGGCTTACCGGTGGCCTCGAGGTTGAAGAACGCGGTCTGATCGCTCACGCGCGCGGCCTGCTGCATGTTGTGCGTGACGATCACGATGGTGTAGTCCTGCTTCAGCTCGGCGATCAGGTCCTCGATGGCGAGGGTGGAGATCGGGTCGAGAGCGGAGCACGGCTCGTCCATCAGGAGCACCTCAGGCTGCACCGCGATGGCGCGGGCGATGCACAGGCGCTGCTGCTGGCCACCCGACAGGCCGCCGCCGGGCTTGTCGAGGCGGTCCTTGACCTCGTTCCACAGGTTCGCGCCGCGCAGCGACCGCTCGGCGATCTCGTCGAGCCTGTTCTTCTCGCGCACGCCCTGCAACTTCAGGCCGGCGACGACGTTGTCGCGGATCGACATGGTGGGGAACGGATTGGGGCGCTGGAACACCATGCCGATCGTCTTGCGGACGCCGACCGGGTCGACGGACGAGTCGTAGATGTCCTCGCCGTCGAGCAGCACGGAGCCCTCGACGCGGGCACCGGGGGTCACCTCGTGCATGCGGTTGAGCGAGCGCAGCACGGTCGACTTGCCGCAGCCCGACGGTCCGATGAACGCGGTGACGTTCCGCGGCGGCACGGACAGCGTCACGTCGGAGACGGCGTGGAACTTGCCGTAGAAGATGTTGACGTCCTTGAGGTCCAGACGCTTGGCCATTACCGGCTCCCTACTGGTGTATCGAAATCGAAGGGTGTGTACATGAGGTGACCTACTTGGTGCGCACCTGGGAGAAGTGGCCGACCACCTTGGCAACGATGTTGAGGATGGCGATGACGAGGATGAGGGTCAGGGCAGCGCCCCAGATCCGCATCGTGCCTGCGTCGGTCGGGTTGTTCATCTCCGCCACCATGACGCCGGGCAGGCTGCCCATCTCGCCGCCGAACAGGTTGAAGTTGATGAACGGCGCGTAGCCGACCAGGATCAGCAGCGGAGCGGTCTCGCCCATGACGCGGGCCAGGGCCAGCATGACGCCGGTGATGATGCCGGGCAGCGCGGTCGGAATCACGATGCGCGCGATGGTCTTCCACTTGGGCACACCGAGGGCGTAGGAGGCCTCGCGCAGATCCTGCGGCACGATCCGGAGCATCTCCTCGGTGCTGCGCACAACCACGGGAACCATGAGCAGGACCAGCGCCAGGGACACCGCGAAGGCGGACTTCGGGAAGCCGAAGGTGGCGATCCACAGTGCGTAAATGAAGAGCGCGGCAACGATGGAGGGGACACCACTGAGGATGTCCACCATGAAGGTGGTGATCCTGCCCAGTCGCGTGCCGGCGCCGTACTCCACGAGGAAGATCGCCACGAAGATGCCGATCGGGATGGAGATCACCGCGCACACCAGGCCCTGCAGCAGGGTCCCGACGAGGGCGTGGTAGATGCCACCGCCCATCGCGGACGCGGACAGACCGCTCAAGGAATTCGTGAACCAGGTGGCGCTGGCCAGGGCGGGAAGACCCTTGACGATCACGGTGATCAGCACCCATGCCAGCGGCACGAGAGCGATCAGCACCGACACGGTGACCAGGACGGTGGCGGTGAGATCCGAGACGCGCCGACGGGTGCCGACGCCCCGGAAGGTGGGGCCCTTGACCGGTGTCTCGAGGAGAGTGGTCGTCATGGCTTCAGTCCTTCTTTCCTGCGACGACCGCACGCGCCGCGGCGTTGACCACGAAGGTCAGCACGAAGAGCACCAGACCCGCGGCGATGTAGGCGCCGGCCTGGATGTCGTTGTTGAACTCGGCGTAACCGAGGGCGATCTTCGAGGCGATGGTGGCACCGCCGTCGAACAGCGACCACGAGAACGGCTGCGACGTGGTGCGCAGGATCAGGTACAGCGCCATGGTCTCGCCGAGTGCGCGGCCGAGACCGAGCATCGAGCCGCTGATGTAGCCCGACTTGCCGAACGGGATCACCGTGGTCTTGACGACCTCCCAGCGGGTCGCACCGAGAGCGAGCGCCGCCTCGATATGGGACGTCGGCGTCTGCACGAACACCTCCCGGCTCACCGCGGCGATGGTCGGCAGGATCATCACGGCGAGCACGATGCCCGCGGTGAAGATGGTGCCGCCGCCGAGGATGGAACCCGATCCGGACGCGAACAGCGGGAACCAGCCGAGACTTTCGTTGAGCCACGTCGCCAGCGGCCGGATCGCGGGGGCCAGGACCAGCAGGCCCCACAGGCCGTAGACGATGGACGGCACGGCGGCGAGCAGGTCGATGACGTACGCCAGGGGCTTCTTGATGCGCTCGGGGCAGTACGAGGTGAGGAAGATCGCGATGCCGAGTGCGACCGGCATCGCGAGCACCAGCGCGAAGAACGACACCAGCACGGTCACCTGGAACAGGTCGAGGACGCCGAACGCCATAGCGGCGATGTCCTGGGTGACCCACTCGCGGCTGGTGAGGAAGTTGACGGTGTTGCGCTGCAGCGCCGGCACCGCACGCCAGACGAGGAACACGCCGATGGCCGCGATGATCACCGAGATGAGAACGGCGGACCCGGAGGCCAGTGAACGGAAGATCCGGTCGCCCGGCCTGGTCAGCGGCTTGCTGTCGCCGCGCGCTGGAGTGGTAATCGTGGCCTCCGGGGTGTTGCCGTGCGGACCGCCCGCCCCGGGCCCGGCATCGCTGCCGGACCCGGGAGTGCGAGGTGCGGATTTGGTGGGCGCGTCACTCATCTGCGCTCGCGATCTCTCTCTGCTGGGGATTGACGGTACGGTCCGCGGCGCTCATCGGCTAGGCGATGGCGTTGATCGACTCGGTGAGCTTCGCCTTGAAGGACTCGGGCAGCGGCACGTAGCCCTGCTCGGCGAGGCCTTCCTGGCCCTCGTTGGCCGCGCTGACGAGGAACGACTTCACGGCCGCGGAGGTGTCGGCATCGTAACCGGCGGAGCACACGATCTCGTAGGTCGCGAGCATGATCGGGTAGGCCCCCTCCTCCTTCGTACCGAAGATCGAGGTCAGGTCGAGCGTCAGGTCGCCCTCACCGGTCGGAGCGAAGGTCGCCGCCTCGATGGCCTTCGACGCGGTCTCGTCGGTCAGCTCCACCGCGCCGGATCCGTTGTCGATCTGTGCGACGTTCAGGTTGTTCTGGTCGGCGAAGGACTTCTCGACGTAGGTGATCGCGCCGGGGGCGCTGGCGACGGCCTGGGCGACACCGGCCGATCCCTTGGCGCCTTCACCGACACCGCCGGTGAAGTCGGAGCCGGCGCCGGTGGTCCAGGCACCGTTCGAGGCGGCCTCGAGGTACTTCTGGAAGTTGTCGGTGGTGCCCGACGAATCCGAGCGGACGATCGGGGTGATGGCCGAATCCGGAAGGCTCACACCCTCGTTGAGAGCCGCGATGGCCGGGTCGTTCCACTGCTTGATGGTGCCGTTGAAGATCTTGGCGACGGTCTCGCCGTTGAGCACGAGGTTGTCGACGCCCTCGACGTTGTACGCGACGGCGACCGGACCGAAGACCAGCGGCAGGTTCCAGGCGGGGTTGCCGGCGCAGCGCTCGGCGGCCTGGGCGGCCTGCTCGCTCTTGATGGCGGAGTCGGAGCCGGCGAAGTCGATCTGCTTCGCGATGAACTGGGTGCGGCCGTCACCGGAACCCGACGGGTTGTAGGCGACGTTGACGTTCTTGCCCTTCTCCTGGCAGACCGCGATGTAGGTGGACACGAACTGGTCCATCGCGTTCTTCTGCGCGGACGACCCGGCGGCGGACAGCGTCTCCTTGCCCTCACACGTCGCGGCCGATGCGGACGCGTCCACGTCCGTCGAGGCGGCATTGTTGTCGCTGCCGCATGCGGCCAGGGTGAGGGCACCTGCAGCCACCACACCGAGCAGGGCGCCATTGCGCTTGAGGTTCACTCGTACTCCTCCGGAATTCGCGACCGGCACGCCCGCGACACGGGCGGCGGCATCAGGCGCGGGGTGATCCCGGCGCCGGACCGGCATGCTGCGGCCCGTAATGGAAAGTTAATGAGGACGGGTTGACGGTTGGGCGCCCGAAGGTGAACGCGACGTGAACGCGAAAAGTACACCTGCAGTCCGTATGGTCGACGTCACACGACATTCACGGGCCGGACTCGTTCGGTACGTGCTCCGCTCACGCTCTCGCGTATGCGAGGTCCACGTGGAATCGCTCGAATCCGAGCCGGCCGTAGGTGCGCAGCGCGGCGTCGTTGTCGCCTTCGACGTACAGCAGCACCGCGCCGAGCCCGCGTTCCCGCAGATACCGCAACCCGGCGAGCGTGAGCAGCCGGCCGAGACCGCGCCCCTGCGCCCCGGGATCGATGCCCACCACGTACACCTCCCCGATCGCCGGCTGGTCCGCCGTGGCGGCGTGCACCTTCGTCCAGTGGAAGCCGAGGAGCCGGTCCGGGTCCTGCTCGTCGAAGGCGAGGAACACCCCGGCCGGGTCGAACCAGGACTCGCTGCGGCGCTGCGCGACGTCGCGCTCGGTCCAGCGGCCCTGCTCGGGGTGCCACGCGAAGGCGGCGGCATTGACCCGCAGCAGTTCCGCGTCGTCCTCGGGTCCGCAATAGGTCCGCAGGATCAGCCCGTCGGGAACCTGCAGGGCCGGCAGCCCGGGCTCCCCGAGGGGGCGCCGCAGCTGCAGGAGTTCCCGGACCGGGGTCAGGCCGAGCCGCGCCGCGAGCGCCCGCGCGGACTCGAGGTCGCCGTGTGCCCACACCCGGGTGCCGGCACCACCGGCGTCGAGGGCCGCGGCGACGAGCCGCGACCCCACGCCGCGGCGGCGGTGCGGCGGATCGACGACCACCTCGGCCATCGCCGGGTGCTCCCCGTGACCGGGGACCAGATTGGCGTAGCCGACGATCGCGGCGGCATCGACGGCCGCCAGGTGCCGGACGTCGCCGTCGCCGGTGAGGGAGTGCAGCACCTGCTCGGACACGGGGGCCGTTCCGTCGGCGGCGTGGGCGCGGGCGACGAGCGCCCGCACCTCGGCGGCCTGCTCGGCGGACAGTCGGCTGACGAATTCCACGACGGCGAGCCTAGTCCGCGAGTTCGGCGTCCTCGAACTCGATGGTGGTGGAGCCGCCCTTCCCGGTCTTGGTGGTGGGCCGCACCGCCTTGTAGCCGACATTGCGGACCGTGCCGATCAGGGACTCGTACTCGGGGCCGAGCTTGGCGCGCAGGCGCCGCACGTGCACATCGACGGTGCGGGTGCCGCCGAAGAAGTCGTAACCCCAGACCTCCTGCAGCAGTTGCGCGCGGGTGAACACCCGGCCGGCGTGCTGCGCGAGGTACTTGAGGAGCTCGAACTCCTTGTACGTCAGGTCGAGGGGGCGGCCACGCAGGCGAGCGGTGTAGGTGCCCTCGTCGATCGAGAGCTCCCCGAGGGTGATCTTGCCGGTGTTCTCGGGGCCCGCCGCACCGCCGGACCGGCCGACCAGCAATCGCAGCCGCGCGTCCAGCTCGGCGGGGCCGGTGGTGGTCAGCAGGATGTCGTCCAGCCCCCACTCCGGGTTCACCGCCACCAGGCCGCCCTCGGTGAGCACGGCGACGACCGGTATCGCCGACCCGGTGCTGCCGAGCAGCCGGCACAGGCCGCGGGCCGCGGCCAGGTCCGTGCGGGCGTCGACGATGGCGATGTCCGCGGAACCGGCCTCGAGGAGCGAGGACACCTCGGTCGGTGCCGGGCGCACCGAGTGCGCGAGCAACGACAGCGAGGGCAGGACCGCGTCCGGGTTGGGGTCGGAGGTCAGCAGCAACAGCTCCACCGTGCCTCCATTCTTCGCGGGCTGCGCGAAACTCGTGTAAACGACGCGCTACAGATTAACGCCACGACGGCGTTCACCGGGCAACCGCACTCGGGAAGCGGCGCGAGCCGTCCGTCACAATGGTGCGGTGCGCAAACTCATCCTCGCTCTCGTGACGCTCGTCGGAGTCGCGCTCCTGATCGATTTCGGCGCCGCGGCGTGGTCCGAGTACCGGGTCTCGCGGTCGCTGCGGGAGGGTGGGGCGCTGACGGCGGACCCGGCGGTGACCATCCACGGATTCCCGTTCCTGACCCAGGCCCGGGCGGGCCGCTACGAGAACGTGGAGATCCGGGCGCAGGGCGTGCCCAGCGGGACGCTCGGCGACATCACGATCGAGGCCAACCTGATCGGTGCCCATGCGGCCGCGGGCGAGCTGCTCGACGGTTCGATCCGCTCGGTGCCGGTGGACCTGCTGTACGGGCGCGTGATGATCGACGCGACCGAGCTCGGTCAGCTCTACGGCATTCCCGACCTGCAGGTGTCCGCTCCCCCGGCCGACAAGTCCGACGGCACCGGCGGGTCCGGCGGCTCCGGACGCACCACCGCGGGCGGGGTCGTCCTCACCGGCACGGTTCCGGTCGGCCCGGTCTCCGCGGAGGTCAGCGTCCAGGCGGACCTGCTGCTCGAGGGCGACACGGTGCGCATCGTCGCGTCGGACCTGTACTTCGGCCCGGAGGGACAGGCGGACTTCACCGTGCCGGATCCGCTGAAGCCGGCGGTGCTGGGCCTGTTCACCACCACGATCGAACCCCAGAACCTGCCGTTCGGGGTGCGCCCGACCGCGGTCGAGGCCCGCGGCTCGACGATCGTGATCGAGGGCGAGGCGCACCAGACCACGATCGACCTCGAGGAGGTTCAGCGCCTGTGACCGCCGTCGTCGTACTACTGGTGGTGGTGGCTGCCGCCCTGATCACCGGGACCGTCCTGCGGGCCCGCGCGGGCAAGGTCCGCGCCGTCGCGGCCGCCCCCACGCCGGGGCCCGGCCCCCTGCTGGCCGCGGTGGGCGTGGGCACCGGCAGTGCGCCGGTGGTGCTGCACTTCTCCGCCGACTGGTGCGGACCGTGCGCCGCGGTGCGCCGGGTCGTCGCTCAGGTGGTCGCCGACCTCGCGGCCACCGGCGACGGGCTGCCGGCACCCCGCGACCTCGAACTGGACATCGACGAGAACCCGCAGTTGGCAAGGGAACTCGGCGTGCTGTCGCTGCCGACGACGTTCCTGTTCGACGCCGCCGGCACCGAAAGGTACCGGGTTTCGGGGGTGCCGGCCGCGGCGGACCTGCGGGCCGCGCTGGTGCCGCTGCGCACCCCCTGGGCCCCGATCCGTCGAGACGTCGGCTAAGCTGCCTGCCGTGTCGACCTGCCGAGAGCTCATGCTCACCCGACGCCGCACAGTCGATCTGTGCCGCCTCGGCGGCTTCTGCTGTACCTGCTGCTGATCACCCCGGCCGAGACGCCCGACCGTCTCCGCGGCATCCGCTGCCGTCACCGGTGTGATCCCCGCGGTTGCCACCGCGACGGTTCGCCCCCATGCGTCCCCTCCCAGCAGGAGCACCCCTCATGTCCACCACCGCCCCCGCCGCCCGCCAGGGTCAGCAGGTAGACGTCCGCGGCCCCCGGTTCGCGGCGTGGATCACCACCGCCGTCCTCGTCGTCGTCCTGGCCGTCGCGACGGTCTCGACCACGGTGGCCGGCGTACTGCTCGCCGTCCAGACCGCGGTGTTCGCGGCCGGTGCGGCCCTCGGCCCGCGCCGCAGCCCCTACGGCCTGCTCTTCGCGCGGCTCGTCGCGCCCCGGCTGGGCGCCCCCACCGAGAAGGAACCGGTCGCCCCGCTGCGGTTCGCGCAGCTCGTCGGGTTCGTGTTCGCCGCCGTGGGCACCTTCGGATTCCTCCTCGGCGCCGACCTCGCCGGTCTCGTCGCCACCGGGTTCGCGCTGTTCGCCGCGCTGCTCAACGCCGCGTTCGGGGTGTGCCTCGGTTGCGCGATCTACCCGCTCGTGGCCAGGTTCCGGGCCGTCGCCGCCTGACCACCGTTCCCTCCGCACCGTTCCACTCGACCGAGAGTGTCAACACCGAAAGGAAACTCCATGGCTCGCTCCGACGTCCTGGTCTCAGCAGACTGGGCAGAGCAGAACCTTCACGCACCGAAGACCGTGTTCATCGAGGTCGACGAGGACACCGCAGCCTACGATGGCGGGCACATCGAGGGCGCGATCAAGCTCGACTGGCGTAAGGACCTGCAGGACGGCGTCCGTCGCGACTTCCTGAACCGGGAGCAGTTCTCCGCCCTGCTGTCCACGAAGGGCGTCGCCGACGACGACACCGTCGTGCTCTACGGCGGCAACAACAACTGGTTCGCCGCCTACGCGTACTGGTACTTCAAGTTCTACGGGCACCGGGACGTCAAGCTCATCGACGGTGGCCGCAAGAAGTGGGAGCTCGACGGACGCCCGCTGTCCAAGGACGAGGTCACCCGCCCGGCCACCGAGTACAAGGCGCAGGAGCCGGACTACTCGATCCGCGCCTTCCGCGACGAGGTGATCGACGCGATCGGCACCAAGAACATCATCGACGTCCGCTCCCCCGACGAGTTCTCCGGCCGGATCCTCGCCCCGGCCCACCTGCCGCAGGAGCAGGCCCAGCAGCGCGGCCACGTCCCGGGTGCGATCAACATCCCGTGGAGCACCACCGCCAACGAGGACGGCACCTTCAAGTCGGACGACGACCTCGAGGCCCTCTACCGGGCGAAGGGCTTCGACGACAGCCGCGAGACCATCGCCTACTGCCGGATCGGTGAGCGCTCGAGCCACACCTGGTTCGTGCTGCAGGAGATCCTCGGCAAGAAGAACGTCAAGAACTACGACGGCAGCTGGGTCGAATACGGCTCGCTCGTCGGAGCCCCGATCGAGTTGGAGGTTCGCTGATCGCCAACCACGTCTGATGCGTCGGGCCGTTCCGTGCGTCCGCATACTGGCGCGGCCGTCACGAACAGGAGGGCTGTCACCGGCCGGCCGGTCGGCGGTGCCTTCGTGCGCCTGCTCGACGGCGCCGGCGAGTTCACCGCGGACATGGGGGTGAGCGGGACGCATGCTGAGTACGGAGTCACGTTGCGATCGAACCGAAATGGCGGCGGGCATGCCGGAAGATCCGACCATGTCCGCCGTCTGTGTGTCAGTGGTCGGTCAGTCGTTCGGGGGTTCGGTCGAGCAAGGGTCTACGCGGTGGCATTCGTGGGAACGGAGGCGATCCCCCTTGGGGAGCGTGGGCCCGCGCGTTCCCCGTGCAGGGACGCCAGGTACTTCTTCATGACGGCGGAAGCGATCGTTGCTGGCCACACGGTCGGTGGCGCGGTCACCGGTTTCGACCTGCCATCGGTGCAGGCGCGCGGCGAGTCGGAGTTCGATTTCGGCGAGCCGGAACCGGCATTCGGAGGGCTCGCGTCGCCGTACACGCGCAGCCCGATCGACACGGTTCCGCATCGGTGCGGTACCGAAAGTCCGGCTTGTTTAGAACCATCTCGAGCGCAACGGTCGCTCCGGTTCGATGCCGGTGGGAATCTCGACGGAAGATCTCGATCGATCGTGGGGAACATTCGCTGCATTCTGTCCGGCGGGAATCGGCAACGAAGAGGACGGACTCTATGCGTAGTCAACCGGTGATCGGTATCGACCTGGATACGGCGGTGGTTGCAGCGTTGTTCGGTCCCGACGCGCCGTTGTCGCCCCGCGCACTGGGCGGGCTTCTCGACGCGTCGGGCGTGGACTTCGTGGTGTTGGGGGGTGACGTCCTCGATCCCGAATCCGCCGTGGAGTCGGCGTTCGATGCGAGCGTCGCTGCTGCGGTGCTGTCCGCACACACGGACGGCGTGGGCTTCGTTGTCCCGGCCGATCCCCGAGTTCATCATCCGTACAACCTGTCGCGGCGGCTGGCGTCACTCGATCATGTGAGCGGTGGACGAGTCGGTTGGCTTGTCGGAGCACGTTCACTTGCAGAGGATTCCGTCGAATCACGGGTAGCGGCATCCGTCGATGCCGTCGTGGTGGCCCGGAAGCTGTGGGAGAGCTGGCCGGCCGAGAGCATCGTCGCCGATCCGGAACGAGGTGTGTTCGTCGAATCGGAGCGCATCACTTTCATCGACCACGAAGGGGTGTTCTCGGTTTCGGGTCCGCTGAATGTACCGGAACCACCTCAGCTCAAACCGCCCGTGCTGTGGCGGCCGCACAGCGAATCGGAACTCGAAACGGCACTTGGGGTGGCGGATGTTGTGATCGTCCCGGCCCGTCACACGGCGACGGATGCACCCGCGCTCGTCCTCGAGGAGGCGCAGTGGACCGGTTCGTGGTCCGCAATCGTGGGCGTGCCGCACCACGCCGCCGGCATCGTCGTCCGGATTCGGGGCACAAGTGACCTCGATACGGCGCTGGTGGCTGCCTCGACGGAACTGGTCCGGGTCGCCGCCGCGCCGTTCCGTAACCGAATCGGTCTGCCCGTGGCCGAAACCGTTCTCGACGGATATCGGCGCAGTGCCTTTCCGTCTCTTGACCGCTCCGAATGCAAAGGATGATCATGACCATCGAATCCGACGTCCGCAGCGACTCGACCCAGCCCCCGGCTCCGGAACCATCCCTGTCGCGCAAGGAGATCGTTGCCGCGATCGCCGCCGACGCCAGGCGGCGCCGAGCAGCCGGTGGAACAGAGCCTCCCCTCACGGCGATCGACTTGCTGAAGAAGCAACGGATCGGCTCGGTGCGTGTTCCGGTGGAGCTCGGCGGTGCCGGGTATACGCTGCGAGAACTGTTCGATCTGTTCATTGACCTTGCCGAAGCCGATCCTGATGTGCCGCACATTCTCCGAGTACACTTCGCCTTCGTCGAGGAGTTGTTGCGCGTGCCCGTCACCGACCAGAAGCGACGGTGGCTCACCGAGGTCGTGGCGGGCACTGTGTTCGGTGGTGCCAGCTCCGAGCTGACGTCCCGGGCCGTCGGGCGCTATGAGTTCGACACCACGCTTACTCCGGACGGCGACGGCTATCGACTCGATGGCACCAAGTTCTACAGCACCGGGACCCTGTTCTCCGACTATGTCCGCGTGTCGGCGGCCATGCCTGACGGGACGCCGCTCAACGCGGTAATACCGACGCATCGTCGCGGTATCGAGCACGTGGACGACTGGGACGGAATCGGTCAGCGCCACACGGGAAGCGGCACAACCATCTTTACCGACGTCGAGGTCGGCGAGGACGAAACGTTCCCGTTTCAGCTCTTCGGTGACAAGGTGCGCGCCCGGCAGTCGTTCACGCAGCTGGTTCTCCATGCGATCGCGGCCGGCATTCTCCGGTCCACGGCCACCGACGCCGCCGACCTGGTGCGGGGCCGGCAGCGCAGCTACACGTTCGCCACCGCGGCCGAACCCCGGCACGACCCGCAGTTGCTCGAGATCATCGGATCGTTGACCGCGACGGCGTTCGCGGCGGAGGCGATCGTGCGCTCGGCTGTAGAGGCACAGGACGAGGCCACCGACGCTGCGCGCACTACCGGGGTCGACCCGGCACTCGAAATCCGTGCGTCGGTGCTGGCCGCCAAGGCGAAGGTGGCGATCGAGGAGTCGGCGCTGCGGGCCGCTTCTCGGATCTTCGACGTCGGCGGCGCTTCGGCGACGCGGCAATCGGCGCATCTCGATCGACACTGGCGCAATCTGCGAACCGTGTTCTCCCACAACCCGACAGTGTACAAGGCGCGGGTTCTCGGCGACCTGTTCGTCAACGATGCCGAACTCCCCGACACCGGATTCTTCTGAGCAGGAGGGACTCCCATGACTCGCACGGGCCGACAGCTGGTCCTCAACGTCAACGTGCTCGATGTCGGAATTTCGCCGGGCGCGTGGACGCTCGGTGTTGCTCCGAACGCATTCGTGGATCCGTCCCACTTCGTGCGCGTGGCTCAGACGGCGGAACGTGGCACGTTCGACGGGTTCTTTCTGGCCGACAGTCCCGGATTCTGGGAGAACCCGAGGGTCAAACCCACCCGTGCGCTCGAGCCGACGGCGATTCTGGCGACGGTAGCCGCGCACACCACGAGTATCGGTTTGATCGGTACGGCGTCGACCACCTTCAACGACCCGTACGAACTGGCGCTGAGATTCCTGTCGTTGGATCGAGCCAGCGGGGGGAGGGTCGCATGGAACGTCGTGACGACGTACTCCCCGGTGGTCGCGGGGAACTTCGGCGTGGCGGACCTGCCGGACCGCGACGCGCGCTACGCCCGTGCCGCGGAGTTCGTCGACGTCGTCGTCGGGCTGTGGGAATCCTCCGTCACCGGTGCGCCGCTGGAGTATCTCGGTGATCATCTGACGGTGTCGGGTGTGCTGTCGGTCGCGCCGTCCGCTCAGGGGTATCCCGCGCTCATCCAAGCCGGTGGTTCCCCGGCCGGACGCGAACTGGCGGGACGCACAGCGCACGGCGTGTTCACCGCGGAGCTGACCCTGGCAGCTGGGATCGAGAACTACCGGCACGTGAAGCAGGCGGCCGCACGCGCAGGCCGTGACATCGACAAGGTGAAGATTCTCCCGGGATTGATCACCGTGCTCGGGTCCACCGAGCGGGAAGCGATCGAACGCCACGAGCAGTTGCGGGTGGGTGCCCCCGAGGACGTCGGAGGGGATCGTTTGAGCGGCACGCTGGGTGTCGATGTTCGATCCCTGGACTGGGATGCGCCGATCCCGCCCGACGTACTCGCCGCGCCTGCCGACGTTGCTGGCTACCAGGGATCGCTGGGGTTCCGGGAATCGGTGGTCGGGCTCGCGCGGGAACGCAACCTGACGATCCGCCAGTTGTTGCGCGCCCTAAACGGTAGCGGCGGGCATCGCGCCGTGATCGGTACGCCCGAACAGGTCGCGGACACCATCGAGGAGTGGTTTGTCGCCGGCGCTGCAGACGGGTTCAACCTCATGCCGGACGCGTTTCCGTCGGGCTTGGACGATTTCGTCGATCACGTCGTCCCCATCCTGCGCCGTCGCGGACTGTTCCGGCGCGAGTACACCGAATCGACCCTCCGCGAGCGGTTCGGGGTGCCCCTCCCGGACCTCGATCCGGTGCCGTAGTCGGTCCACCACAGCCCACCCGGGACCACCTCCGAACGAAAGTCCAGACATGACACACGCCGCACCACGAATCGAGGTACGCCCGCAGTCCGGCTGGACGGGCGCAGAGATCCACGGAGTCGACCTCGGGGGTGAACTCACCCCCGAGGAGGTGTCGACGGTCCGGCGGGCGCTGCTGCAGTGGAAGGTCGTCTTCTTCCGTGACCAGTTTCTGAACCACGACCAGAACCTGCGCTTCGCGACGTACTTCGGTGCACCGACGCCTGCGCATCCGCATTTCGATGCGATTCCGGATCCGAACTACCCGTCGATCTATCCGATCTTCCGGGACCGCTTCAAGGCTCGGATCGCGACGAGTTCCGGCTACGACGGACCCGGTTGGCACGCGGACGTCACCGCCGCGGTCAACCCGCCGGGCGCGTCGATCCTGCGTGCGGAGGTGTTGCCGCCGTACGGCGGCAACACCCAGTGGTCGAACTCCGTCACCGCCTACGAAGGCCTGTCGGGGCCGCTCGAGGGGGTTGGCCGACGAGCTGGGTGCGGTGCACCGGTTCAGCGTCGGCGCCGGCGCGACGCCCACCGCGGACTACCTGCGACGGGTGCAGGAGAGGCCGTTGCTCTCCGAGCATCCGGTGGTGCGCGTGCACCCGGAGACCGGCGAGAAGGCGCTGTATGTCAATCCGGGTTTCGCCAGTCATCTGGTGGGGGTGTCACCGCACGAGAGCCGTCGACTCCTCGATCTCTTCTACGAGGAACTGGTCCGTCCGGAGTACACCGTGCGGTTCCGGTGGGAGCCGGGGGCGGTCGCGTTCTGGGACAATCGCTCGACAGTCCACCTCGCTCCGAGGGATTTGACGACCGACGACGACCGTCGGCTGTATCGCGTCACCCTGGTCGGGGATGTGCCAGTCGGACCGGACAACCGTGAGTCCATCGCGCTGGGGGGGCGAACCGTTCGATGCGATCTGAGATCGACAATCCGGTGGCGTCCGGCCGGACCGACGTAGTGACCGTGCCCGAGAAGAGGGAATGGCGATGACCACGTTCATGTATCGGCGAACGCGTCTGGGCGCCTCTACGAGGGGGATCCGTTGCCGGTGGTGGTCGCCGCGACCACCTACTACCAGGCCGGTGCCGTCACCTTCGGCGTGGAAGGCCGGGCCGTCTACGGCGACGACAACGACGCGTCATGCGCCGAGGGTCCGACCCTGCACGTGTTCGACACCGAGACGGGTCTCGAGCACCTCCGGTTCGATGCCTTACCCGGGGAGGAGCATTACCACTATCTGACTCCGGGAGAGCAGAACTACTGGATCGGATTCGACACCGTGGCGAACGGCGAGTTCACGGCCTGGATCCTGGACCGGGTTCGGACCAGGCTACCGGACCTGCTCCGGGAGGCCGGTGCTGCCGACCATGCTACACGTGTCGACCCGGAAGCGGTCGACACGATCCTCCCACGGGTGGAGACTCACCTTCGGATCCGAGACCTTCGGCTGCCCGCCAATCGACCGGCGGCTGCTCCGAGGGTCGAATAGCTCGTCGAGCTGCTGGGTCGCCGAGAGGAACTCGCCGGTCTCGGATACCTGGGCGTCTCGACCCTCGAGGGTGGCGTCGACAGCTGGAGGCGGTCCGGTCGAGAGGTGTACACCTCCGCCAAGTGCGGTGGGGCACCACTTCGGGGTGTTTCGCGAAAGTACTTAAGGGGCATTATATTTCATGGGAATAATGTCGAGGTCTCGGGACCGGATCGATGTGGTCCGGTATCGGACCGCACCTGCCCGACCTCCGGGGGGGGTGAAATGTACCTGTGTGTAGTCGAAGACGAGCCCCCGAACGCGATGGACCGGGCCTGCCGTCGGCACGGCTCCGTAGGTCGATGGGATGGAACGGATTTGAAGATTTCTTCATGGTGAATATATCTATAGGGAAAGCCTGCAGTAGAGCCCTACTTTCCCAATCGAACAGGTCTCGGCAGTCACCGGCCGCCCGGGAAGCGACGACTATGACCACCGCGAGAGAGGAAACGCCGTGAGCGGCAAAACAACGCATGGGGAGACGCGAGCATGAGCGTCTTCGGCAGTAAGCGCCTGACGAAGAAGTTATCCACATGGTCGGCCCTACTTGTTGCGGCACCGCTGGTGCTGGCCGGGTGCGGCAGCAGCGGCAATGAGGACGGCGTGGTGACCTTCCGATTCGCCAACTCGCCTACCGCCCTGTCGCTGGTCAGGATCGCTGACGAGTTGGGGTATTGGGACAACGCCGGTGTCCGTCCGGAGTACGTCGGGCCCGCCACGGCTGTGCCTGCGGTGCAGCTGCTCGACCAGGGGGCGATCGATATCGCAACGGGTATGTTCAACAACGACATTGACGGGAAGGTGAAGGGCTTCGAGTTTACGGCCATTGCCTCGAGCATGCTCGACCTGCCGGACAAGCCGCACATGGCCTACTTCACCAAGGCCGGCTCGGACATCACCAAGGACAACCTGAAGGCCCTCGAGGGCAAGACGATCGGCCTCTCGGGATTCAACAGCTGCACCGACCTGGTGATCAAGCGGTATCTGCAGAACAACGGCGTGGACCTGAACAAGGTCAACTTCCTCGAGCTCAAGAATGAGCTCATTGCGCCGGCGATCGAGAGGGGTGAAGTCGACCTCGGAGTCTTCCATCCGCCGCTTGTCGGTGTACTGCAGAGCCAGCCAGACAAGTTCACGCAGGCCTTCACCTCTTACGACGACTGGGGTGCGCTGGGTGGCCAGGCGCCGTTTGTCGCAAGCAACGCCTGGTTGCAGAAGCACCCGGAGGCGGCGCGTGAGTTCGTAGGCATTATCGCGAAGACGGCCAACTGGGCCAACGCTCATCCGAAGGAGTCCGCGGAGATCGCCGGCAAGACCACCGGGTACCCGGTGGAACAGACCACCAACTGGCACTACGCGCCCAATGCACTCCTCGACAAGGCGAGCTTGCAGTTGTGGTGGGATCTGGTGGAAGAGGTAGGTGAGCCGCTGCCGGGCTCGGAGAACTTGAAGCCCGAGGACATTGCGACCAACGCCTTCAATCCTTACGCGAAGTCGGCAGACCTTCTGGAATCGCAGGATGAGAACACCTCGATCCTTACCGAGGAGCAGAACGACGGGATCCTCGAGACGCACCTTGTGGACATCGAGGGGCTCGAAGAGTGATCCCACGCGATACACGTTGAGCGCGCCACATCGAAGAACAAGGTTCGCCGGCGCTCGGCAAGGGCTGGGGCCGGTGCCATCCGCATCCCCACAGGAAAGTCGATCGAAATGAGTCAGCAAGTGCTAATTGAACAACTCGACCAGGACGCAGGACCGATTGCACCACGGGCCAACGGTACGGACTGGAAGATCGAGGCGAAGCGCGTCGCCAAGCTCTACCCGAAGCCCGGATCGAGGTCGACCAAGGAGGCCACTGCCGTCCTCGACGGATTCGATCTCCAAATCAAGAGCGGCGAGTTTCTCTCCCTGTTGGGGCCGAGTGGCTGCGGAAAGTCCACATTTCTGAACATCCTCGCGGGCTTGGAGACCCACAACGGGGGCGCTGTCCTCGTCGACGGTAAGCGAGTCGAAGGCGTCAACAAGAACGTCGGCGTCGTCTTCCAGGGCTACGCTCTGTTCCCCTGGCTCACGGCACAGAAGAACGTCGAGGTCGGTCTCAAGATTCGTGGCGTCCCCAGGGCAGAGCGTAGCGAGCGGGCGGCCGAGATGCTGAAGACGGTGGGCCTGGAAGCTGCTGCCAATCGGCTTCCTCACCAGCTTTCCGGTGGTATGCGTCAGCGGGTCGCGATCGCGCGCGTTCTCGCTTACGAACCGGAGGTTCTGGTGTTCGACGAGCCGTTCGCAGCACTGGATGCGCAAACGCGTGAGTTCTTGCAGGGCGAGTTGCTGCGCATCTGGGAATCCGGTGAAACGAAGAAGACGATCCTCTTCGTCACCCACTCGATCGACGAGGCCATCTTCCTTTCCGATCGGATTGCGGTCATGACCCGAGCCCCCGGCAAGGTCAAGACGGTGTTCGACATTGATCTGCCGCGGCCCCGGGACAGCGAGGCCCGGAGTTCGGAGGAGTTCGCGCACATCCGGTCGCGAGTCGCGCGGATCCTCGAGGAGGAGGTGCAAATTGGCAACGACGATCACTGAGCCGGTGCGCGGTGAGGAACGGCAGCAGGAGCACCTCACTCCGCCCAAGTCGCCCAACCCGTGGCTCGTGAAGTACGACAGATTAATCTATGGAAGCATCGGACTCGTTGCCTTTCTGGTGATCTGGTGGTGGATCGTTGAATTCGGCTACGTCAGTGACCTGTACCTGTCGAAGCCGCAGGACGTGGCCAAGGCGTTCGTCGACGGACTGGCGGATGGCACCTTGCGTTCTGAGATCTGGCCCAGTGTCAGTCGGGCGTTGGTCGGATTCGCGATTGCACTCGTGGTGGGCATCGCGCTCGGCATCCTCGTGGGATCGTTCCGGATCTTCCAGAAGCTTGCTGAGCCGGTACTGCTGTTCTTCCGGAATCTTTCGCTGCTCGCGCTCCTGCCGGTCTTCGTTGTCTTCCTGGGGATCGGCGAGGAATCGAAGGTCGCCATCGTGGTGTGGGCGTGCTTCTGGCCGATCTTCATCAACGCCGTCGGAGCGGTCGGAGGTGTGGAGCGCATCCTGTTGAATGCGGCACGTACCCTTGGAGCAGGACGGGCGTACATTTTCACCCGTGTTGTTCTTCCTGCGGCCATCCCGGCAATCTTCCCCGGTATCCGATTGGCTGCTGCCAACGCCTTTACGGCGCTGGTTGCAGCCGAGCTCGTCGGCGGTGCCCAAGGTCTGGGCATCTACATCAACAACGCCGCGTTGCGTTACCAGACCCCGCAAATGTATGCCGGTATCCTCACGCTTGGACTGATCGGCATCCTCGTCAACGGGGTGATGGCAGCTGCGGAATGGCATCTGACTTCCTGGCAACGAGGATTGACGAACAAGTGACAAGCACGCGGCTCCGTGCCGACGTCCGTCATGGTCGGTAAACCCACCGTGAGCCCCCCTGCACCCAGGAACGTGGCCGCGAGTTCCTGGGTGCAGGCCGGCTCATACCTGTCGAAACTGCGCCATGTGGGAGTGGAGTGAGTGGTCGGATGAAACGGACACATCGCCGCAGCCTTGTCAGAGGAAGAGTCATTCCCACCCGGCCCAGAGTCTTCGCGACAGTCGCATTCACCCTCGCGACGTTGACCGGGTTGATTGGTTGCGGGCCGGACACCCAGGTCACGTACGAGTCCGCCGCAACCGACAAGGACGCGCTGGTCGTGTACGTAGGCGCCGGAGACCACCGGGAGATACTGGAATACACGGTTGAGAATCTCTTGCCGGACTCGGTAGAAGTCGAGCTGGTCGACGCGTCCGAGAATTCCAACGCAAAGGTTGTCGCAGGGGATGGCGATCTCTCCTACTTTCAGCACATCCCCGCGTTCGAAGCCGAGCTTCGGGAGAAGTCCTACGACAGTCTGAGCATTGTGTCAAAGGTGAATGTCGTTCCCTACGCCTTGTACTCGTCGAAATGGACAGACGTCAGGGATACCGAGGACTGGGTGAACGTGGGTCTGGTGGAGGATCAGGTCACCGGAGACAGTCTGCCCCATGGCTCCCGGGTGGTACTGCCCGCGACGCCGACCGGTTTCGCTCGGGGACTCTATCTCTTGCAGAGTGCGGGATTGGTGACGCTCGATCGTCCGTTCGGTGGTACCTCGGCGGTGGATCTCACGATCACCCAGGCGAACGTGCTGGACTCGCTGCGGCACCTGTCGCTTCTGGGACTGAGCTACGACGATTACCTCCAGTCTCTCTACGAGAATTACGACGCAGTGGTTCTCAACCCGAGGGATGCGGCATCCATAGGGTTGGAGCCAGCGAAAGACGCGCTCGCTATCGAGCCGGGTTCGGAGAATCCCTATGCGCACGTGCTCGTTGCGCCGTCTCGGTTGGCGGGAGACCGGCGAGTGCTCGAACTGGCACATGCGCTGGAGAGCCCTGAACTGGCGCAGTTCTTGGAGGCGAAGTACCGCGGCGCGAACATCCCCGTGACGGCGGCCGAGGGCAGGTGACGCCCTCGCGTACCGGAAGCGTCATCGACACGCGGATGCCCGGTGCGGGTAGGGGATACATCTTTACCCGGATCGTGCTCCCTGCCGCCTTCCCCACGTCATTCGCGTGCCTGAGGCTGGGCGCATCGCATGTCTTCGCAGCCCTGGTCGCGGCGGAGTACCACGGCGCCACCGAAGGCCTCGGCAGTCGCCGGGTGGCAGTTCGGAATCAGCAGCCGTTGAGGACTTCTGCCCGCCGCGCAGACACCGACGGTCGCCGGGCGGTCCCGCACTCCACCACACGAACCCCGACCCGACGACGAGGCGAGGTCGCAACGCCGAACCACAATCAGAACGCGCGGATCCCGGACGGACGGGCGAGCGGGTAGACCGCCGATGACCTCGTCCTCGCCGACCCGGCGAGAGCGCGCTCCGTCCCCGCCGGGGTAGCTGGATGACCGGCGCGTCGGAACGTCCCGAGGATTCATGGGTCCAGCCCGAACAGCAATCGCAATCATCGAGGTGGTGCAGTATGTCTGAAGCCGAAAGCGGAAACGTTCGGCGCATCCTGAGGACGATCGCGTGGCGCGTGGCTGCAGTGGCGATCCTCGGCGGAGTGGGACTGTTGAGTGTCGCCGCTCCCGCCTCAGCCCATGTCCGAGTCGACGGCGGAGAGCAACCGGCGGAGGGTGGATACGGCTTGGTACGGCTCATCGTTCCGAGCGAGGCGAAGGACGCCTCGACGGTTGGGTTGACGCTCACGGTTCCCGCCGGTGTCGACCTTACTTCTGCACGGATACAACCGATTCCGGGATGGACGGCGACGGTCGAACGTGAAGCGGTCGGCGGCGGTGAACGGGTCGCGCGCGTCAGCTGGCGAGTGACCGATGCCGCGAACGGATTGAAGGGGTCGGAGTTCGGTGTGTTCACTCTGTCGGCGGGTCCGTGGCCTGAGGATGTCGGCTCGGTGCCGCTGCCCACTGAGCAGACCTACAGCGACGGGTCGGTGGTGTCCTGGAACGAGGTCGCCCTAGACGCGGGCAGCGAACCGGAACACCCGGCCCCCGTCGTGGCGCTCGCCGCCGCCGGCCACGGTCACGGTAACGACGGGCACAGCGACACCGCCACAGTGGTATCGGCTGCGGGCACCGCAGCCTACGCCGACGAATCCGGAGCCATAATGAACACTGCTGCTGCCGATAATAATTCGGAAGTCTGGGTGTGGCGCACGATCGCCGGCGCCGCTCTGGTGATCGCAGTGGGGGCAGCGGGCGCGGTGGTTGCGCTGGTACGGCGAAGTCATGCCGTCCGGTCCTAACCGTTCGTCGCGATTGCTGCGAGGTCTGCAGGAGAACGGTCGACGTGCGCCGCGGATCGTGGTGCCCGCCGTTCTCGTATGGCTGGTAACCCTCCTCGTCGCCGCCGGGATGGTGTGGACCGCGGCACCCGCCTCGGCCCATGCCACTGTGCTCTCCAGCTCACCGGCCGACGGTTCGCACGTCGACGAGCCGCCGACCGTGCTGTCCTTCGAACTCACCGAGGCGGCCACACTGGTCGATGGCTCGGCCCAGCTGATCGACAGCGACGGTGCGCGTCAACCGATCGCGGTCGAGCCGGCGGAAGATGGAGGGCGTCGGATCCTGCTTGTGCCGGAGCGGAATATACCCGACGGAGCCTACCTTGCGACGGCACGAGTGGTCTCCGCCGACACCCACGTCGTGTCACTGTCGATCAGGTTCACGGTCGGATCGGTCACCGAGTTCGGGCAGGAGCTGGACACGTCTGTGGCACGCGCGGGGCCGGAGCAGTACCTCGGTTACGCGAGCAAGGCGGCCGAGTATCTCGGGGTGATCCTGTCGTCCGGTCTCTTCGTCGCCGGCCGCTGGGTCTGGCCGTCCGCGCTGAGCGGTCGCCGGTTCCGGACCGCCTACCGGATCGGGGCAGGTCTGCTCATGGCGGGTTTGTTCGGCCGATTCATGGCGCTCGTCGCGCAACAGGCGGGCGGACTGTCCGACACCTCGGTGGCGGCCGCGACAACGGTTCTGGGCAGTCTGCTGGGCATCGCGATCGTGGTTGCAGCGGTGCTCACCCTCGTCTGTTGTGCACTGCCGCCTGGTCGTGTTCGCGTGGCGGATGCAGCGGGTTACCTGCAAATGGCATCGGCGGTCGCGGCCGTCACGCTCGGCGGTCACGGCGGCTCGACCGAACGGTGGCCGCTGTCGTTCGTCAGCACCTCGGCGCATGTGTATGCGTCCGCGTTCTGGTTCGGTGGGGTATGCGTCCTGGCGCTGGTTCTCGAGGACGTTCCGCAGCTGGCGCGGTGGCATCGGGTGGTGGCTGGCCACGTGGCGCTCGTCGCCGCCACCGGTCTCGTTCTGGCGATGTTGCAGGTGCGGCCGGCGGCGGCGTTGTTCTTCACCTCGTATGGTGTGACGCTGCTGGTCAAGGTGGCGCTCGGCGCGCTCGTCGCGTGCGCCGGCCATCTGACGTACCGTCGGTATCGGAACCGGACCGCCCTGCCTGTCGCCGGACCACCTCCGGTCGCACGGCGTCCGTGGACCCTGGTCGTCGAGGCCGGCCTCGCGGTCATGGTCGTCGCAGCGACATCGCTCCTGTCATCGCTCACGCCGGCGAAAGACAGTTACACGACGAGTGCGCGCACGGAACTGGATTTCGGTGCCTCGGAGATCCTGGACGTCGAGATCGACTCGGTGCGCCGCGGCTCACAGACACTCACCGTCCGATACCCTCGCGCGAACGGGGAATCCGGTTCTGGAAAAGACCTTCCCGACCTCGATGTCGAATTCTCCTCGGTCCAAGCGAATATCGCGCGTATGCCGGTGGAGCTGACGAGAACCGGTGCTGAGGGCAATGCACTGGTGTGGACCAGCGACGGCCTCATCGTCCCGACTGCGGGACAGTGGAAGGTCACGGTTCGGTTCGACGCCGGCCACGGACCCAAACTGGCGTCCTTCTACTACGAGGCCTTGTAGAGGCAACCAGGAGGCGAACTCGCACCTCGACCGGTATTGGCGCAAGATCCGGACGCTGGCCGCGCACACGTACAAGGCCAGGGCGATCGGTGAGTATGAGCTCACCGTTGAGCCGGTGCGGACCGGCGCCTTCTTCCGATCCACCGGCCGGGACGCGCGCGGCGTTCCGCGCGCGTCCCGGCCGGTGGATCGGTTGCCGTGCGCTCATCGATTCGTTGCCCGGAACTATGGCCCGTGTTGCCTACCGTCGCAGCCGTGGCGCCGAGTGAACCTTGCGGA
>NZ_WVTE01000164.1:0-2851 GCF_009939605.1 Rhodococcus sp. YH1
CCCTTCCGGACGAGGTGGCCCTGGGCATGACCTACGCGGAGATCGACGACTACCTCGAGGGCAAGGACGTCACCCCGGAGCTGGCCGAGAAGCTCGAGCGGACGTTCCTGAACACCCGGCACAAGCGGACGGTGCCGGTGTCGCCGTTCGACACCTGGTGGCGCTGACAGCCACCCCGCCCGGCGGCCGGGGCCGATCCGCCCCGCCCGGCGGGTCGGGCCTGATCCGCTCAGCCCGGCGGCCGGGCCTGATCCCGTCAGCCGCCGGCGAACGGCGGGAGGACGTCGACCGTAGGTCCGGCGGCGCGTCCGAGGTCGCGGGTGAGTTCGGAGTCGATGAGGAACGCGGCCACCGACAACACCCGCGCCATCTCGGCGCCGTGACGGTCGATCAGGGCGGTCTTGAGGGTACCCAGATCCACCGACGGCGCCAGCGCCACCGTCTCCTTCTCCACTCCGGCCGCGTCCGCCGCCGCCGCGAAATACCGCACCTCGATGCCCGTCACGGTCTCACCCACCGATAGCTCCCATGCTGCGCTGCGGCGGGGTGAAGTCCGCCGCGTCGATGCCGTGTCCGGCCCACTTGTTCCACATTGCACCACGCCACAGCGCGGCGAGCTCGTCGTCGTTCGCGCCGCCGCGCAGCGCCGCCCGCAGGTCGGTCTCCCGGTCGCTGAACAGGCACGAGCGCACGGTGCCCTCCGACGTCAGGCGGGTGCGGTCGCAGTCCGAGCAGAACGACCGGGTCACCGACGCGATGATGCCGACCGTCGCGGGCCCGCCGTCGACCGCCCAGCGTTCGGCCGGCGCCGACGGGTCCTCGCGGCCGACCTCGGTGAGGGCGAAGCGGGCGGAGAGCACGTCGAGCAGCCGCTGCGCGGGCACCATGTTCGCCCGGGCCCACTCGTGGTCGGCGTCGAGCGGCATCTGCTCGATGAACCGCAGCTGCACGCCCTCGTCGAGGCACCAGGCCAGCAGGTCCGCGGCCCCGTCGAGGGTCTGCGGCATGAGCACCGCGTTGACCTTCACCGGCGCGAACCCGGCCGCCTTGGCCGCGCGGATCCCGTCGAGCACCGAATCCAGCCGATCGCGCCGGGTCAGCCGGGCGAACCGCGCGCGGTCGACCGAGTCCAGGGAGATGTTGACCCGGGTCAGGCCCGCCTCCGCCAGCGCCCGGGCACGATGGGCGAGTCCCACCGCGTTGGTCGTCACCGCCAGCGGGATGCCGGGGACGGCGCGCGCACACCCGGCGACGATCTGCTCGAGGTCCCGCCGCATGAGCGGCTCCCCGCCGGTGAAGCGCACCTCCCGGACCCCGAGCCGGTGCACCGCGACGGCCACGAGCCGCACGATCTCGTCGGCGCTGAGCAGCCGCTCGCGCGGGATCGCCGGCAGCCCCTCCTCGGGCATGCAGTACGTGCAGCGCAGCGAGCACTTCTCGGTGATCGACACCCGCAGGTCGCGCGCGACACGCCCGAACCGGTCCAGCAGTTCGGGGGTGTCGGGCCGGTCGGAGACGTCGTCGGCCGCGGCAGGGCGCACCGCCGGGATCCCCACGTGCACCGCGGTCATCGGGCCTCCGTCCTCATGACCCTCAGTATGCCGTCGCGGGCCCCGTCGTGCGGGAGGAGCAGAAACCACGACCCGGACGAGGACGCACGGCGCCGCGAGCGGTGTGCCTAGGATTGGCCCATGGCGGGCGGCAGGCGGTCGGTGGAGGAGCATGCGCGACACGTGGCGACGTTGCTCTCCCCGTTGCTGATCCGCGGTACCGAACCGGTGCCGCTGCTCGAAGCGCTCGGCCGGGTGCTGGCCGAGGACGTCGTCGCTCCGATCGACCTCCCCACCTTCCGCAATTCGCAGATGGACGGCTACGCGGTCGACACGGCCTCGCTCACCGCGGCGCCCGCGACCCTGCCCGTGCGTGCCGTCCTCGCGGCCGGCGACGGGGTCGTCGCGCACGTGCCCGGGACCGCCACCAAGATCATGACCGGCGCGCCACTGCCCACCGGTGCCGACGCCGTCGTTCCCGTCGAGGACACCGTGCCGGTCGAGGACACCGTGCCGGCCGAGGACACCGTGCCGGCCGAGGACACCGCGGCCGAGGGGCGGGGACTCCGGGTCACGGTGTGCACGCTGCCCGAACCGGGGGCATACGTGCGCGAGCGCGGCAGCGACATCCACCGCGGTCGCACGCTGCTGCCCGCGGGCACTGTCGTCGCGGCCCGGCACGTCGCGGCGCTCGCCGCCGTCGGCCTGACCCACGTGTCCGTCCGGACTCGGCCGCGCGTGGCGGTGATCTCGACCGGCAGCGAACTGGTGCCCGGAGGAAGCGTTCTCGCCCCGGGCAAGATCCACGACTCGAACGGGCCGGCCCTGGCCGCCAGCGCGGCCGCCAACGGGGCGCTGGTGGTCTCGGTGGATCGCAGCGGCGACGATGCGGAGGTGTTCGCGGCGAAACTCGCTCGCGCCGCCTCCGTCGCCGAGGTGGTGTTCACCTCGGGCGGGGTGTCGAAGGGCGACTTCGAGGTCGTCAAGGACGTGCTCGGCCCGCGAGGGGCCGAATTCGTGTCGGTGGCGATGCAGCCGGGCGGTCCGCAGGGCACGGCACTGGTGGATTCCGTGCCGGTGCTGACCTTCCCCGGCAATCCGGTCAGCGCGCTGGTCTCGTTCGAGGTGTTCGCCCGGCCGGTACTGCGGGCCGCCGCGGGGCTGCCCGCCGTCGAGCCCGAGACCCGTCCTCTGTCAACAGGTCTCAGCTCCGTGCCGGGCAAGCGCCAGTTCCTGCGCCTGGCCGACGACGAACCTTACCGGCGCGAGGGCAAGGCCCAGTCCAATCTCGTCGAGGGTCG
>NZ_WVTE01000165.1:0-2805 GCF_009939605.1 Rhodococcus sp. YH1
CGGCAAGACCGTGGTCGACGATTCGTTCAACACACAACTGAAGACCGACCTCGTCGTCGCCGAGTCGGTATCGCTTCCGCTGACCCTGATTCTGCTGGTGATGATCTTCGGCGGACTGACCGCCGCGAGCGCTCGGGTGCCATCGGCGGAGCGCAAGTACGGTTTCTCGACCACGGGCACCGTCCAGTAGGTGTCGACGCGCTCGACCCGGGTGCGATCGAGAGCGGCGAGGTGCCCGGCCACCTCGGGTCCGATGTCGTCGATGCTCTGCCCGGGTGGGGCGGTGTAGATGGCGACGATGTCCGGCTCCCGGCGGCCGAGGTGCTCCTCCACCTGGTGCGTGACGTGCGCGGCTTCGCTCCCGTCGTCGAGGAAGCCCTCGAACCTCAGATGGGGGAAGACCCCCAGCCCCCATGCGCCGCCGAGGACCAGCGCGGTGACGGTCACGATCAGCACGAGCCACCGGCGTGCGAGAAGAAATGCGGCCCAGCGGGTCATGGCCGTGGCGGAGGCCGGGTCGGGGACGTCGACATCGTCATCGTGCGACCTGATGGACGGCGGCAGCGAACAGGCGTGGTGACCGCGCAGCCAGCGGCACGATGACAGGGCCGAGGCGGGGTTGCCGACGCGCCCACAGCAGGGAGGAGGTCAGCAGGCGTGAGCGCCGCGACGCCCGTGACCATGCCCGTTCGTAGCGTGCCGGTTGCCCGCATTCGAGGCACTGCACAAGGGCGCGTGCGCATTTCAGAGCGACGTCGATGCCTTCGCCGGTGATCGCGTCCACGTATCCGGCCGCGTCGCCGACGAGCAGCACACGGCCCGCGACGCGGGCCCTGGCGTCCTGACGCATCGGTCCCGCCCCCCGGACGGCGGTCGCCGCGGTGTCGGGGAGCCGCTGGGCAAGGGCGGGGAATTCGGCCAGCTGCCGGGCGAACGACCCGCGGGTAGCGGAGAGCAGCGCCACGCCGACGAGGCGGGGACCGACCGGGGTGACGTAGGCCTCGCGGTCGCGGGCCCAATGCACTTCCACGAAGTCGGTCCATGGGGCCACCTCGAAGTGCCGGCGTAGCCCCCACCTGTGGTGACCGGACGGTGGGCGGTCCAGGCCCAGCTGCCGTCGGATGGCGGAGTGCAGCCCGTCGGCCGCGACGAGGTACCGCGCCGTGGCGCCTGCGGCCGTCACGCACCGGGCATCCTGCGTGATCTCGGAGACCCGGCGCTGCAGCACCGGAACACCTCGTGTCACGACCTCGGACTGCAATGCTGCCTGCAGATCGGTGCGGCGCACCCCTGAACCGTGGCCGTCGCGGAAGACGGCCTCGGCCCGGCAGTGCCCGTCCGTGTACCGGATCCCCCGGAGGGGATGTCCGTCGACCGGCACACCGAGTTCGCGCAGGCAGGCGACCGCGCCCGGCATCAGACCCTCCCCGCAGGCCTTGTCGATCGGCGACGGCCTCGACTCGATCACGACCGTATCGAGGCCGGCCCGGGCGGAATACAGGGCCGTGGCCAGCCCCGCGGGGCCGGCGCCGACGACGATCAGGTCATGCATCGCGCACCAGTTCGCGCAGGGCGGCGTTCTCGGCGCGGATCCGCACCCGAAGTACCACGGCATCGAGCGCAGTGAAGGTCACCGCGGTCACCCACGCGGAGTGGACGAGCGGCAGTGCCGCACCCTCGACGACGACGGCCACGTAGTTGGGGTGCCGGAGCCGGCGGTACGGCCCACGGCGGATCAGGGGCAATCCGGGCACGATCACGATGCGGGTGTTCCAGCGGTGTCCGAGGGTGAGGATGCACCACCATCTCAGGCACTGCGACGCCAGGACGAGTGCCAGCATCGGCCGGCCGAGGGCCGGCACGTACCGGCGGCCGACGCCGAACGTCTCGATCAGGCATCCGGCCAGCAGCCCCGCGTGCAGTGACGCCATCACCGGATAGTGTCCGCGGCCGCTCTCCCGGCCCCCGCGCTCCATGCTCCACGCCAGGTTCCGCCGGGACACCACCAGCTCGGCGAGCCGCTCCGTGGCGACCGCGGCGACGAGCAGGAGATAGAACATGGCGTCCGCGCTACCACTCGAGGAGGACGAGTTCGGAGCAGAACCCCGGCCCCATGGCCATCATGAGCCCCGGAGTGCCCGGTTCCGGGGGGCGCTGTTCGAGCGTGTCCCGCAGCACGTGCAGGACCGACGACGAGGACAGGTTCCCCACCGCGGCCAGCGACCGGCGGGTCATCTCCAACGCCTGCGACGACAGACCGAGCTCGGACTCGACCGCGCGGATCACCCTCGGCCCTCCCGGATGGCAGACCCAGGCGGTGATGTCGTCCGTCCGCAATCCGTGTTCGGCCAGGAACGAGCGGACGTCCGCACCGAGGTACTTTTCGATCACGACGGGCACCTGGGCATCGAGGACGATCTTCAGGCCGCTCGACCCCACATCCCACCCCATGGTCCGCTCGGTGTCCGGGTACAGGTGGCTGCGCGACGCGATCACCCGGGGCCCGCGCGCCCGGGTCCGTTCGGCGCGCCGGGCGCCGACGGCGGCCACCGCTGCCGCACCGTCGCCGAACAGCCCGGTCGCCACGAGATTGGCGATGGAGTGATCGTTGCGCTGCACCGTCAGCGAACACAGTTCCACGGACAGCAGGACGGCCACGTCGTCGGGGTGCCCGAGCAGATAGTCGTACAGACGCGCTGTTCCCGCCGCACCGGCAACGCACCCGAGCCCGAAGATCGGCACCCGTTTGACGTCGGGTCGCAGCCCGACCCGATACGCGATCCGGGCCTCCATCGACGGGGCGGC